>JASUTA010000053.1 GCA_030445805.1 Clostridiales bacterium | reverse complement strand
TCTTCCGATCTTTGAAGCGACCCATTGGATATGCCCTAATAACAAACGCCTTTCTTCGGTGGCGTCGTTTAGGGAATCTAAATGTACTTTCGGGATAATGAGCACATGAACGGGCGCCTCCGGATTGATGTCTTCAAAGACATAAACCAAATCGTCTTCATAAACAGCAGTGGACGGAATCTCCCGATTCGCGATTTTACAAAACAAACAATCCATGATACACACCTCCCTTCGTATACAAGCAGATTTCATGCAATATTATATCAAAATCAAAGCGCTTTTCCAATCATTTTTCCATCATTCAGTTCAAGGATTTCAACCGTATACATCATTCCGCTTTGAAATGCCCTCTCCCCGGTAAAATGAACTTTTAAATAATTGGTCGTGTGCCCGATCATATACCCGTCTTTTTGTTCTTCAGCCAAAACGGACACCGTATTTCCGATAAAATGACGCATATAAGCCTCTTTGTTTTCCTCAGCCAATTGAATCAGTCTTTCGGAACGCTGTTTTTTGACAGTAGCATCGATTTGATCCGGCATGGTCGCCGCCGGTGTGCCTTCGCGTTTTGAATACGGGAAAATGTGCATCTCGCTAAAGGCAACGGAGGATACGAACGCAACCGTTTCTTCAAAGTCTGCATCTGTTTCTCCCGGGAATCCGACGATTACATCTGTCGTAATGGACGGTGCTTCGTAAAGTTTCCTGAGTCGTTCCACGGCTTTGGCATAATCCTGAGTCGTATATTTCCGGTTCATGCGTCTGAGCACGGCATCACAGCCACTTTGAAGGGAGAGATGAAAATGATCGCAAACTTTTGGCATGGATGCGAGTGCCTCTATAAAGGCGTCGTCAATGAGACGGGGCTCTACAGACCCGAGTCTGATTCGAACCACTCCGGGAATGGCGTGAATGTCTCCCATGAGGTCTTTCAGTACATAAGTTTTGTCTTCAAAATCGATGCCATAGGAGCCAATATGAATGCCGGTGAGTACAAATTCTTTAAACCCTCGCGTTGCAAGGCGTTTAATTTCCTCGAGGATGCTCTCGGAACTTCTGCTGCGTACCCGACCGCGTGCATAGGGGATGATACAATAACTGCAGAATTGATTGCACCCCTCTTGAATTTTTATAAAAGCACGCGTATGTGCCGATGCCGCAACCGTCTCTGAAATATCTTCAAACAGCTTGACTTTACTGACATCACTGACAGCAACGTAAGGCTTATCGGTTTTCCCGGATTGATATTGAGCGAGATGATAAAGGATATCAGCTTTTTCGGCAGTTCCCAGAACAATGTCTACACCTTCGATTTCACGCACTTCTTCCGGAGAAATTTGCGCATAGCACCCGACGACAATCACACAGCCGTTCGGATTGGATTTTTTTGCCCGCCGAATCATTTGACGTGATTTTTTGTCGCCGACGTGGGTGACCGTACATGTGTTGACAACATATATATCGGAAAATTCATCGTATTCGACGATATCGTATCCGTTTCTGAAAAACAGATCCATCAAGGCATCCGTTTCGTAAAAATTGGTTTTGCAACCGAGCGTTGTAAAAGCAACCTTGCTCATTTAAACTCCTAACTGTTGTAAAACTGAAGCCATGCCGTCGCAGTCATTCCGGCAGTTTCTGTTCTTAAAATATGCTTCCCGAGCGTCACGACTTGAGCCCCCGCCCGTTTTAAAAGTTCGACTTCATCCGGATCAAATCCGCCTTCAGGGCCGATAATAAATCCGATTTTCTTCCCACTCAAACTCGGAGAAAACGCTTGTAACGCCCTTTTAAATGTATAGGCCTTCTCGTCTTCATAGGGGACTAAAAAGAGATCGTAATCCGGAATGCGCGCTGCAACCGTTTCAACGGACAGAACACCTTCCAAGAAAGGAATACTGGGTGATTTTGATTGCTTTGCCGCCTCTTTGATAATGCGCTTGAAACGTTCGAGTTTTTTATCGGTATCTTTTCCCTTGAAATCCGAAACACATCGCCCGGACTGTACCAAAAAGAAACCGGAGACGCCGAGTTCAACATTTTTTTGAAGAATCAATTCCAGTTTCTGACCTTTAGGAAGACATTGAAAAAGCTCAATTTTTATGTCGCCTGAAAGGTCTGTCGCCGTGAACGATTGAATAGAGAGTGCCACGTGCCCTTCTTCAATTTCATGGACTTCGCCGATGTAAACCCCTTTTTCATCTACAACTTCAATCTGTTCTCCGATTCTGACCCGCAAAACTTTGGTCAAATGTTTGACGGTCTCCCTGTGATTCAAAACGATGCGCGCTTGATCCGATTGGTCTTCGGGCGCCATAAAAAATCGATGCATAATGTGCTCCTATAAATCAAATGTTCTCTTTTATAAATCAGATATCCTTTTGATTGCTCTAGCGGACTCGGTTTGGCTTTTGAGCAACGATAACGGCCCATTCACCTTTTTCAATGACATCAATTCCTGAAAAATCAAGAGCTTTCAGACGGTCGACGACCATGGGAATTTTGGAAGTAATAATGCCTGAGGCAATAAAACGCGCACCGGGTTTCATGCACTGCTCGACATCGCCCGCAAGGTCTACAATGACTTCTGCGATAATGTTTGCGACGACAATGTCCGCCTTTTCTGAGATGACATCCAGTAGGTTCCCCGCGCGAATGTCGATTTTTTCAGCCAGACCGTTTAGTTCAACATTTTGTATTGCCGTTTTAACGGCAACCGGGTCAATGTCCACGCCGACTATGGATTCCGCACCGAGTTTTCCGGCGGCAATTGAGAGAATCCCGCTACCGCACCCGACATCAATGACGGTTTCGCCGGATTTCAAATGCTTTTCAAGCATTTCAATACACAGACTCGTCGTTTCATGCGTTCCGGACCCAAAGGCATTTCCGGGATCAATTTCAATCAAAACATCTTCGGGAAGTGCTTCATACGACTCCCAGCTCGGTTTTACCACCATGTGCGTGCCGATCCTGAAAGGCTTGAAATATTTTTTCCATTCATTGGCCCATTTTTCCGGGTCGACTTCGATGTAGGAGACTTCACCCAGTCCGGGATCAAGTCCGAAATCAGCCAAATGCCTAACGTCTTTTTCCAGCGCACAGCAGGTTTTTTCGACGTCATCGCAATCTAAGTATGCCGTTACAAGAACGCCGTCAAAATCAATTTCCAAGTTTTCGGGTTCAAAAAAATCCCATGTTCCGGAGGAACCACCCTGCAAATCCGGATCGTTCGGATCCAAGATTTTAACGCCGCCGGCACCGTATCTGACGAACAACTGGCTGACAGCTTCAACGCTTTCGCCGGTTGTCTTGATGTTAATTTCATACCAACTCATCTGCTACCCCTCTTCTAAGCGGTTCCTATTCACCGTCTTGTTCAATACATTTCCGTGAACGCGAAAGAAGATGCGCTTAACTCAGCGCATCTTTCATTTTATCAAAAAAATTTTTGTCGTCTTTACCCTTCTTGCCCTTTCCGCTTCGTGCTTCGCTTGTTCCCGGCTCGCCGGTCGTCGGCTTTTTTCCGCCGGTTCGCTCCGTTTCAAAGGCTTCTAAGAGCTCTTTCTGTTTTTTATTCAGGTTGGTCGGCACTTCGATGTTGACGCGTACGTATTGATCGCCGCGCCCGTATCCGTTGAGAACCGGTATCCCTTTTCCCTTGAGTTTCAATTGTTTGCCGACAGGTGTTCCGGGGTGGATGGTCAGTTTAACCTTCCCGTCAATGGTCGGAATGGTCACTTCATCACCGAGTACAGCCTGAGCGTAAGAAATCCAAAGGTCATAATAGATATCGTTGTTGTCTCTTGTAAAGAAAGGATGCGGTTTGACGCGAATGACGATAATGACATCGCCGCGCGGGCCGCCGTTACTGCCCAGATCGCCTTCTCCGCGAAGATGCATATTGGCTCCGTGGAATGCGCCGGCAGGAATATCCACTTGTCTGGAATAGCGTTTTCGAATGATGCCGTGGCCCTTACATTGATGACAGGCCTGATCAAATGTTTCGCCTTTTCCTTTACACGTCGGACATACTTTGACGCTGATGGTTTCACCAAACAGAGAACGTTGAGAATAACGTACCTCTCCGGTGCCGTTACAGGTGCTGCATTTATGCGTTGCCGTGCCCGGTTCGTTCCCGTTTCCGTGACAGACATCACATTCTTCCGTGCGGAAAAAATCGATATCCACTTTCTTGCCGAATGCAGCTTCTTCAAATTCGAGCGTTACATCGACGCGAATGTCTTTTCCTTTTCTCGGAGCATTTCTTCTGGCTCCGGATCCGCCAAAACCACCGCCGAACCCGCCACCGAACATCTCATTTAAGATATCTTCAAAACCGCCAAAACCTTCGAATCCTGCACCAGGGCCGGCTCCGGCGTTTTGATTAACTCCTGCATGGCCGAATTGGTCGTAAAGACGCCTTTTTTCAGGGTCACTCAGCACTTCATAAGCCTCATTGATTTCCTTGAATTTGGCTTCGGCTTCCTTATCATCCGGATTTCTGTCCGGGTGATATTTCATCGCTAATTTACGATAAGCCTTTTTCAGTTCATTGCTGTCTACACTTTTATCGACGCCGAGCAACTCATAATAGTCGCTTTTACTCACACTTCATACCGCCTTTCTTCTGTTCAATCTTCCGGTCTTTCAAAAGTGATTTGAAAGGTATGAGGCACCTTAACGGTGCCTCATTATACACTAGTCTACCACTTCATAATCGGCTTCGTCAACCGAATCTTCACCGGTACCTCCGGAAGGATTGCCACCGCCTTGGTTCTGTGCTTCAGCTTGCGCATAAAGCTTTTGAGCGAGTGGTTGGAAAGCGTTTGTCAGTGCTTCGAGGTCTGCTTTAATCTTTTCTGCATCTTCACCTGCCATTGAACCTTTAAGGGTTTCAATTTTGGCTTGAATGTCTGATTTTTCAGCATCCGTTGCGGCATCGCCAAGATCGTCAATTGATTTTTCGATTTCATAGATCATGTTGTCTGCTTTATTGCGTTCTTCAATCAGCTCTTTGCGGCGTTTATCTTCTTCCGCAAATTTTTCTGCATCTTTTACTTTTTGTTGAATTTCAGAATCGGAAAGATTTGTACTTGCCGTAATTGTAATGTGTTGTGTTTTTCCTGTGCCAAGGTCTTTCGCACTGACGTTTACGATGCCATTGGCATCAATATCAAAGGTAACTTCGATTTGAGGAATACCACGTCTTGCAGGCGGAATCCCATCGAGTTGGAAACGTCCGAGTGTTGTATTGTCGTTTGCCATTTGTCTTTCACCTTGAAGCACGTGAATGTCAACAGCGGTTTGGCTATCGGCTGCGGTAGAAAAGACTTGGCTTTTCTTCGTCGGAATAGTCGTATTGCGTTCGATCAATTTTGTAAAGACGCCGCCGAGTGTTTCAATACCGAGTGAAAGCGGTGTAACGTCGAGCAAGAGAACGTCTTTGACATCGCCAGAGAGGACGCCGCCTTGAATGGCCGCACCGAGTGCAACACATTCATCCGGGTTGATTCCTTTATGCGGATCTTTTCCGATGAACTTTTTAACGGCTTCTTGTACAGCCGGAATACGCGTTGAACCACCGACTAAGATGACTTGTTCGATGTCATTCGGATCGAGTCCCGCATCTTTAAGTGCCTTACGCGTCGGTTCCATCGTCATGTCAACGAGTTTCTTCGTCAATTGTTCGAATTTTGCTCTTGTGAGGTCAATATTCAAGTGAAGCGGACCATCTGCCGTTGCTGTGATAAACGGTAAGTTGATGTTTGTCGATTGAGTTGTGGACAATTCTTTTTTCGCTTTTTCAGCCGCTTCTTTAAGTCTTTGAAGTGCTGTCTTTTCATTTCTTAAATCAATGCCGTGTTCGGACTTGAATGTTTCCGCAAGGTAATCCATGACAATCTTGTCGAAGTCATCCCCTCCGAGGTGGTTGTTACCGTTTGTCGCGAGCACTTCAAATACGCCGTCGCCGATTTCAAGAATGGAAACATCGAATGTACCGCCGCCGAGGTCGAATACCATGATTTTGTGTTGTCTGTCCGTTTTGTCCAAGCCGTAAGAAAGTGATGCGGCAGTCGGCTCATTGATGATTCTCTTAACGTCAAGTCCTGCAATTTTACCGGCATCTTTTGTCGCTTGTCTTTGAGCATCCGTAAAGTAAGCCGGAACTGTGATAACAGCTTCCGTAACGGTTTCGCCGAGATAAGCTTCTGCATCTGCTTTCAATTTTTGAAGAATCATTGCAGAAATTTCTTGAGGTGAATACGATCTATCATCGATTTTTACTTTGTAATCGCTACCCATTTGACGTTTGATGGAAATGATGGTTCTGTCCGGGTTTGTAATGGCTTGTCTCTTTGCTGTTTCGCCGACAAGTCTTTCACCTGTTTTTGTAAACGCTACAATTGAAGGTGTCGTTCTGTTGCCTTCCGCGTTTGGAATAACCACTGCTTCGCCGCCTTCGAGCACTGCGACGCAGGAGTTCGTTGTACCAAGGTCAATACCAATAATTTTAGCCATAATAGTTTATCCTCCTATATAACATCCTTATTTATAGATTAAGCGTTTTTAGCTTTACTCATGATGGAAAAATTGAAATGCATCGTCAGCTGGATACTTTCACCATACTCGGACGAATGACTTTTTCATTTAAGACGTATCCGTCTTGAAGCACTTCTATGACTTGATCACTTTCGACGCCTTCCTTTTCTTCAGCCAAGACGGCGTGGTGGCGTTCGGGATCAAATGTCGCTCCCAAAGCTTCTATTTTTTTGACGCCGTTTTTTTCAAACAAAGCATCAAGTGATTTCTTAATGAGTTCAATACCACTGGTGATTTTTTCATCAGCACCGGCAGATTCTGCTGCCGTCAGTGCCCGTTCGAAGTTGTCCATAATCGGCAACATATCTGCAATGAGCTTTTCGGTTCCGAAGCGGTAAATATCCGCTTTTTCTTTTTCGACGCGTTTTCTGTAGTTTTGGTATTCTGCCGTAAGGCGAAGGTATTTATCGTTCATCGCTTCTAAAGACGCTTCCAGTTCTTGAATTTTTTGCTGAGGATCAATTGTACCTTCCGCTGTTTCTTCGGTTTCTTGCGCCTGAACATCGTCTCCAAGATTAACGTCTGCTTCGTTTTCGGCAGACGCTTCTGAATTTTCCTTCATCGCTTCTTTCTCTTTTCCCACAACTTTGTCCTCGTTCTTTTCTCTTATTTTTTTCCTCTTTGCCAATGTCCATCATCCTTTCCTCTTTAGAGTGTGATCCCGGAAAAAACATCCGACAGCGTATTGCTGATGTAATTGACGATAGAAACAACATTTCCGTAATCCATACGTTTCGGTCCAAGAACAATGACCCTTCCGTCCGTTTTGCCGTCTACTTTGTATGCCGAAGTGATGACACTGCATTCATCCAAAGCATCCAGTCCGATTTCAGAGCCGATTTTAATCGACAATTGATTCACCGGAGAACCCTCCACTAATTTTTCGAGATTTTCAGGATTTTTTAGAAAATCGAAAATAGCGCGGGCTTTTTCAGGATTTGAAAACTCTTGAATGGTCAACAACTGTGAAAGGCCTTCCGTGTGATGTTCTGTTCCGTTAAGCGATTTTAATGCATCCCTCAAAATCGGAATGAGATAATCGACGAAATCACCGTAGTTCAAAAGTTTGTCCTTGATTTTTAAAATAGAGCGCATATCAATATTTTCAATCGTCTCACCACTGAGATGATTGAGCATGGTATCTGACACGCGGTCCAAAATAAATTGATCGGTATTGGAAATGCCGAGTTGAATGTTTTTTACAATCCCCGTGTCCGTTACCATAATAAGCAACACGCGAGAATCACTTACTTTAACCAGTTTCAAGTTGCCCAACTTGCATTTGTTGAACTTTGGAATGGCAACAATCGCAACCAATCCCGTAAATTCAGCCAGTAGTTTGGCAGCTTGTTTCGCAAGGTCGTTTGCTTCAATAATACGGCTTCTCAAAAGCGATTGAATCACTTCTTTTTCTTCATAACCGATCGTATGCACATTGACGAGCGAATCTACATAAAGACGATACCCTAAATCAGAAGGAATTCGTCCTGCCGATGTGTGTGGCTGCTGAAGATATCCCAGCTCCTCGAGATCCGCCATTTCATTTCGAATCGTCGCCGAGCTGATGCCAAGCGGATATTTCTTTGAAATGGTTCGGGAGCCAACCGGCTGAGCCGTATCGATGAAGTCGCTTATAATGGCTTCAAGAATTCTTAATTGTCTTTCGGAAATCATACGTTCACCCACTTTATTAGCACTCATCATGATCGAGTGCTAATTTCTATAACTACTATACCCCCTATGATGCACTTTGTCAACCAAGAATTTGAATGTTTAAAGTTCATTCACATTTTATTAATCATTCATAAACGAAAGGAAAACGCGATTCGATAAATCACGCCCAAGATCAGTCAGTGCAATTCCGTCCGCTGTTTTTACAATGAGCGATTCACGTTCCAATTTTTTTAATATATCACTGTATCGTTCTAAAAATACAATACCGTATTGCCGGTCGATTTGTTTGATGTTGAGACCGCGATTGAGTCGCAATCCGAGCATAATCGTTTCAAATAAATCCTCATCGGTATCAATGGGCTCCCTTTCCACAACGGCATCCTTTCCCTGTTCGATTTGCATACAGTATTCATTGATGTCTTCCGTATTGGCAAACCGAATCCCAAAGCGTTTGGAGTGTGCCGCCAGTCCGATTCCGAGGTAAGGTTTGTTTTCCCAGTAAATCAGATTGTGTCTGCACAGGTAACCGGGTCTTGAAAAGTTAGAGAGTTCGTATTGTGCATACCCTGCTCCAGCAAGGTGTTTTATGGCAAAATGGTACATCTCCCGTTCGGTATCTTCATCGGGCAAATGCACCAACCCGCGTGTAACCCAATCGGCCATAGGGGTTCCCTCTTCCACTTTAAGGGCGTAAGCTGAAATGTGTTCCGGACTTAAATCCATCACTTTATTAAGCGTCTTTTTCCAGTCCGCCAAATCCTGTCCCGGGAGCCCGAATATCAAGTCAATGTTGATATTGTCGATACCGGCCGCCCGCAACCATTGGTAACTCCCTAAAAAGGTTTCGTAGGAGTGCATTCTTCCGATTGTCTGAAGCATCTCGTTTTGAGTGCTTTGAAGGCCCAAGCTGATCCGATTGATTCCGGCGCGTTTATAGCTTTCGATAGAATCCGGCGTCAATGTTCCCGGATTGGCTTCCATACTGATTTCAGCATCTTCCGCAATCGAAAAAGACTCAGACAAGTGCCGCATCAGTTTTTCAATCCACTCGGGTGAAATACTGCTCGGCGTCCCCCCGCCGATGAAAATGCTATTGACCGCGGCATGGGGGCTATTTTCTTTCCAGTATTGAATCTCTGAAAAAAGCGCATTCATGTAGCGATTGACAGTCGCTTCCGTTGCCCGAGGAAAGGAGACAAAATCACAGTAACTGCATTTTGAATGGCAGAAAGGAATATGCACATAAATACCGATTTGATTTTCTTCTTTTATATAGCTTTTTCCTTCTGTATCATATTTTTCGATTGCCGGGTTCGTTTCATAACGATGCACAGGAGACCTCCGAAATATTTTCTTCTTACTTGTTTTCTTCTTAAAAAAAGGAGGACAAACTGTCCCCCTTTTAAATGCCGGCTCTTAATTTTCATCAAACTTGAGTACAGATAGGAACGCTTGCTGAGGCACTTCAACATTTCCCATTTGTCTCATGCGCTTCTTACCTTCTTTTTGTTTTTCAAGCAATTTTTTCTTTCTTGAAATATCGCCGCCATAACATTTTGCGAGAACGTCCTTGCGCAAAGCGCTGATGGTTTCCCGTGCAATGACTTTTGAACCGATGGCCGCCTGAATCGGAATGACAAACATCTGGCGCGGAATGACGTCTTTTAAACGTTCGCAAATTTGACGTCCGCGGCTTTCCGCTTTGGAGCGATGGACAATCATAGAAAAGGCATCCACCATTTCCTTGTTGAGTAAAATGTCCATTTTTACAAGGTCAGAAGCCCTGTATTCAAGCATCTCATAATCCAATGAGCCGTAACCTCGCGTCTTGGATTTCAGTGCATCAAAGAAATCGTAGATGACTTCGTTGAGCGGCAAATCATAATGGAGCACGACGCGTTTCGGATCGAGATAATCCATATGAATCATATCGCCGCGTCGGTTCTGGCACAATTCCATAATATTTCCTACATATTCATTCGGAACAATGATATTGGCTCTGACAATTGGCTCTTCCATGAGCTTAATCTCAGTTGGGTCCGGTAAATTAGACGGGTTTTGGATCATCATGACTTCATCATTGACGGTGGTTACCCGATAGATAACACTCGGGGCAGTCGCAATGATATCGAGATCAAATTCCCGGTCGATGCGTTGCTGAATGATTTCAAGATGGAGCAACCCCAAAAATCCGCAGCGAAAACCGAATCCCAGTGCAACCGATGTCTCAGGTTCAAAAGAAAGTGCCGCGTCATTGAGCTGAAGCTTTTCAAGCGCATCCCTGACTTCATCGTAGCTTTCGCCTTCTGCGGGATAGATGCCGCAATAAACCATCGGAACGGCTTTTTTATATCCCGGAAGCGGCGTCTCAGTCGGACGATCCGCAAAAGTAATGGTGTCCCCTACGCGGCAATCTTTGACATTCTTGATGCTGGCAGTGACATAGCCGACATCTCCGGCAGAAAGCCCGTCCATCGGGCAAGCCCCCGGAATAAAAATGCCCACTTCCGTGACTTCAAATTTTTTGCCGCTTGCCATCATTAGGATTCGGTCACCCTTTTTTATGCGGCCTTCCATGATTCTGACATAGGCAACCGCACCTTTATAACTGTCGTAATAGGAATCGAAAATGAGCGCCTTGAGCGGTGCATCCTCGTCCCCGTTCGGCGGTGGAACGTCTTTTACGATTTTTTCGAGCACCGCCTCGATATTAATGCCTTCTTTTGCAGAGACTTGAGGGGCATCTTCCGCCACAATATTGATGACGTCTTCAATTTCCTCAATGACTTCTTGGGGACGTGAACTCGGAAGATCAATCTTATTGAGTACAGGCACAATCGTAAGTCCCTGTTCATCGGCCAGATGCACATTGGCAAGAGTCTGGGCTTCTACGCCTTGAGTGGCATCTACAACGAGCACCGCACCTTCGCAAGCCGCCAGCGACCTGGAAACTTCATATGTAAAATCCACATGGCCCGGGGTGTCAATTAAATTCAGCAGGTATTCATGACCGTCATCGGCTTTATAGACGAGACGCGTCGTTTGAAGCTTGATGGTAATGCCGCGTTCGCGTTCAAGCTCCATATTATCTAAAATCTGCGCTTTCATTTCACGTTGCGTCAACAATCCCGTCTTTTCAATCAGTCGGTCGGCAAGTGTCGACTTACCGTGATCGATATGCGCAATAATGGAAAAATTTCTGATGTATTTTTGTCGTTCACTTGACATGAAACGGCCTCCTTAAGCTCACAAATCAAATTACCCCTAATTATATCACACGTTTTCTTTCGACTCAATCAAGGCTTCGTCCAAATCAACAAAAAAGCTTGCGTCTCAAGAAGTAACGTGATAAAATATTCCTGTTGAAATTCGTCGGGGAGGTGAAAAAATGGCAAATATTAAATCTGCAAAAAAGAGAATCAACGTCATCAACAAAAAAACTGCGAACAATAAAGCGAAAAAATCTGCTATGAAAACTGCGGAAAAACGTTTTTTGGAAGCGATTGAATCTGGTGATTTCGCTCAAGCGGAAGAAAAGTTCAAGTATTTTGAAAAGAAGATGACTCAAAGCGCAGCTTCCGGTTTATTCCATAAGAATGCTGCATCAAGAAAGATCTCCAGACTGAGAAAAAGATTAAACGCAGCGGCTGAGTAAGACGTTTTTTCGATTATCTGAAGGAGTTTCCCCGATTTCGACGACCGTGTCAAAAATTAATATTTGATCAAATATTAAAAAAAGCGTACAAGTTAAGTACGCTTTCGTCCGTTTTTGGGGGCTTTTTTATCGTTTGCGCTTCCAAGCACCCCCTTCTCTTCCCACATACCATCCACTAAGCGATTTTTAAATGATGATCTATTTTAAATTAGGATCTGTTTTGAATCGATGCGATGTCCATAAGACTTTTCTCAATCAACCACTTTCCTTCTATTCCGGTAGACTTCAGCCCGGAATCCGTGTCTTCCAAAACCGATAAAATAGCGAACAATTGCGCCTCGCTGTATTTTTTGGTAAACGTCGCAAGCCGTTTCGCCGCATACGGATGCATTTCCAGTTTAACCGCAGCCGTCTGGCTGGTATGTCCCGCTGCCAGGAGATGCTTTAACTTGAAAACGCTCCTGAACTGTTGACTGATCAAAGCAAAGATGCGAATGGGCGGTTCACCGGCGTCAATAAATTGGTTTAGAATCGTCAAAGCACTTGATAAATCAGCAGTTGTAACGGCATCCATCAATTTAAAAATGTTGTGTTCGATCGGCAACGGCGCATATTGATCAATCATCTCGGCCGTAATCGTCTCTCTGCGGTCGGCAATCGTATGAATCAATTGATCGACATCATAGAGTGTCTTTTCAGACTCCTTCGGCAAATAGTCCACGCGCTCGGACAATAAATGCATCATCGGCAGAGCAATCTCACAATTATAATACTTAAAACGCTTTTTCATCCATTTCAAAAATTCGCCTTGATCCAATTTATTAAACTCAACATAAGCACCATTTTTC
This sequence comes from Clostridiales bacterium, assembly GCA_030445805.1. Taxonomy (GTDB): domain Bacteria; phylum Bacillota; class Clostridia; order Peptostreptococcales; family Acidaminobacteraceae; genus JASUTA01. The sequence goes on along the minus strand of JASUTA010000053.1, from coordinate 2,353 downwards.
TTGAGCCATTTTCCGATTTTTTTTCGGTTATCCGTCTCCGTCTCATAAAAAATCAGCGCCGAAGAAGGCGGAATATTTTCCATGATGCTGAGCAATCGTTCTTCGGTCTCTGCCTTTGCCTGTTTTAAAATGCCGGTTCTGGAAACCACCACAATGCGCCGGCTATCAAAAAAAGGCAACGTTGAAAGCGCGGACTCCAATTGATCGAGGTCAACACTCCCTTCAAATAGCGTCCAGTTCATCGCGCGATAATTTTCGTTTAAAAATTGTGATTCAATGTATTTTAATGTATTTTCTATATAATACACTTCCGACCCCGTAAACAGTGAAACCGGATCCAAATTGCCTTGAGTCAGTTGCGCGTAGTATGGCTTGAATTCCATCTGATTTGCGAACTCCCTTCTTTCTGTCGCTTTACTTATTATAGCATGCTCCCGATATCGGCGCACGCCTTTTGCTAAAACCCGCCCCCCAAGTAGGTCGTCACTTGTCCGTCTTCTGTCATGACAATTTCTCCGGAACGCCAGGTTACAAATGGTATTGTATTTGTAAGATCTAATCGGTCCAGAATTTCCGCACTGGGGAATCCATACCGTGTCGAACAAGAAATCACACCAAAATCAATCGAGTAGGTCTCATAAAAATCAGCGCTGTCGGAATTTTTTGATCCGTGATGCGGCACTTTAATAAAATGAATGTCGCCCGACAGATGCAGGTCATCCAAAATATCGGCACTGACATCCCCGAGAAAGTATCCCCTCAAATTCTCGCGCTCTAATCCGACAATAAGCGCATTGTCGTTGCTCTCTTCGGAAAAGAGCGGCCATATCTCAATATGGCTTTTACCGTATTCCAGTCCCATCGGCTCTGTAACCTGCACAATCCGCCCCGTATACCCCTTCAGAGACGGAGCAAGCGCCGCCTTTGTCTCTTCGTTGAGATAGAGGGCCCCGACCTCATAGGTCTCTAAAATCGAAGCGATGCCCCCTGTATGGTCGCCGTGAGCATGAGAGAGAATCACCGCATCCAAATATTCAATCCCCTGTGCTCTTAAGTAGCCGACAGAATCAAAATACAAATCTCCGGTGTCAATGAGAATCGCATGGCTTCCGGCCCGGATCAAAGACATGTCTCCGTGACCGACATCGACAAAATGAATCGAAAAGGCGTTTTCATTTACAAATACCGTTTGACTCAATACGGAGGCCAGTAAAATTCCCGTCAAAAAAAGGCCTGAAAAGATATAGCGTTTCACAGACGTCTTGTAAAAAACACTCATTACCGAAAAAAAGGCCATCGCCAGAAGCAGGAGACGATAATCCCCAGCTTTCAAAAAGACACCGGAAGACAGTTGCGTCGGAAGATAAGCGGAAAGAAAATCAAAACCACCGATTAACCATTCCGCAGGACGCGCCAAAATCGGAATCCCCACAGACAGTCCGATGATCGGAAACAAAATCGAAATCAAAGGAATCGCCGCCAGATTAATGAGAAAGGACCAACTGTTTCCACTCCCAAAATAATAAAGTGTTGCCGGAAACAAAAGCAAATGCAACGTGCCCGCAAATATCAACTTTCCTTTCCAATCCTTTGCAGAAATCGGACGCAAAATGACCGCAACAGAAAAATAAGCGTAAAAAGACAACTGAAAAGCCGTTGAGAGAATCGCTTGCGGATTAAAAAATAAAATGGCTGCAGAACTGAAAAAACAGCCGGTCATAACATCGGCTTTACGATTCATCAGAAAGGCCGCCTCCAAATAGAATGCCAAGAAAAAAGCGCGTTGTGCGGAATAGGGCGCACCGATTACCATCAAAAAAGAAAACAGAGTGATTACAATCATCCCGCTTTTAATCACTCTGTTCTGAAAAACCAGCAGACGCCTCATGATCAGATAAAGCATACTGAAATGAAGCCCTGAAACGGCAAATAAATGCGCCAGACCGACTTCCCGATAGCGATCATAAGCTTCGAACCCACTATGATCCCCCAACAAAATGGCCTTTATAAATGCCGCACTCGGCTCTGAAAAATATGTATCAATGCGATTCATAAGTGCCAATTTTCCCGCCAAAGGCAAATCCCAAACGGATGTGCCTGCTTCAGAGCGATAATCGGTTGCTGTATAACGTCCGGAAATCCCCTCCGACCAAAGATAAAGATCATAGTCAAATCCACCGAAATTTTTGGGAGACTTAAAGGGCATTTCATCGGGACTTATAGAAAATGAAAAAAAGCGACGTCCGCTTTGAAGATCAGTCTCTACTCCGGGGACTTCGCTAATACGCACTAAAATTTTTGCCCCTGTCTCTGTTCGAACGACCACATAGGACTGAACAAAATCAAAATCAAC
>JASUTA010000052.1 GCA_030445805.1 Clostridiales bacterium | reverse complement strand
AAAAATATCTCACTGAGAGAGGCAAGATTCTTCCGAGAAGAGTGACAGGAAACTGTGCTAAGCATCAAAGAATGATTACAAGTGCCATTAAAAGAGCGCGTATTATCGCCCTTTTGCCGTTTGTAAACGACTAATTCAAGACGCCGTCATTGAGACGGCGTTTTTTATGTGGTGTTCTTATAAGTTGTTCTAATGCGACTCATTGACAAGAGAAGAAAATTTATGTTATAATTCATCCGGTAAATCAACATATTGAAGTAGATGATCGGAGTATTTTTTTATATCGAGCAGGGGTATGTTTTTTTAATAGACTTTTGTAAGGTATAAGAGGCTTTCTATATAATGAAACGATTGTTGAAAAAATACGTATAGAACTGGGGTCTGCACAGGCTCAAATGGGAATGTGCTATGCTATCTTTATAGGTGGCATGATGTGAGTTATTTTATATAGCGAAACTTAGACACTCTAACTCTATTAATTAATAGAGTTAGAGTGTCTTTTTTTATAAAGAAATGAGGGAAAATATGTCAAAAGTAAAGGTAAAAAATCTATATAAAATCTACGGACAGCGCCCCAAAAAAGCACTGACATTTGTAAAAGAAGGCATGTCAAAAGAAGAACTGCTGAAAAAAACCGGAAACGGGATCGGCATTAATGATGCAAGTTTTGATGTTGAAGAAGGTGAAATTTTTGTTGTGATGGGGCTTTCAGGCAGCGGAAAGTCTACGTTGATTCGTTGCTTGAATCGGCTCATTGAACCGACAGAAGGAGAGATTATCATAGACGGACAAAATATAGTCGGATGTGATGAATCTGTTTTGTTGGAAGTGCGGCGAAAAAAAATAGCGATGGTATTCCAGCATTTTGCTCTGTTCCCCCATCGCACTGTATCGGAAAATGTAGCTTATGGGTTAGAGGTTCAAGGTGTTCCTTTTGAAAAGAGAAAACAAAAGGCTTATTTGGCACTTGAATTGGTGGGGCTTAAGGGTTATGAAGATTCTATGCCGGATGCTCTCAGCGGAGGGATGCAACAGCGTGTCGGCTTAGCTCGTGCACTGGCTACCGATGCGGATATTTTATTAATGGATGAAGCATTCAGTGCGCTGGATCCTTTAATTCGGGCTGAAATGCAGGATGAATTGATTGCCATCCAGGAACGAATGAAAAAAACCATTATATTTATCACGCATGATTTGGACGAAGCGCTTAAAATCGGTGATCGAATAGCGATTATGAAAGAGGGCGTGATCGTACAAATAGGAACGCCTGAAGAAATTCTTGATCAGCCTGCAAATGACTATGTCAAAGCATTTATTAAAGATGTCAATCGCGCTAAAATTGTCACTGCTTCCGCTGTTATGAAACGTCCGGATGCTATTGTTACACGAAAAGACGGGTTGAGAATGGCAGTTCGTAAAATGGAAGAAGAGGGTATATCCAGTATTTTTGTTGTTGATAAGTTAAGAACACTCTTAGGGATTGTGACAATTGATGACGCCATTGAGGCATTAAAAAAAGGTGAAACGGAAATTGAAAAAATTCTTATAAAAGAGTTGGAAACCACGGCTCCGGAAACATCTCTCATGGATTTGATGCCGATTGCAATTCGCACCAAATATCCAATTGCTGTCGTGGATGATTCTCATAAACTTTTAGGGATTATTGTTAGAGTCTCTGTACTTGCGGGGATTTTAGGAGAGGAGGCCTGATATGTTTCGATTACCAATCGGTCTTTATTTTGAAGACATTGTAGATTTTTTAAAGGATCATTTGAAGACATTCTTTTTAGTAATTAAAAAGGTTGTTCTCTTCTTTATTGATAAGTTGGAAGCCGGAATGCTTATGATTCCATGGTGGGCGTTTATTCTAATTGTTGCCTTATTGGCTTGGCGACTGTCGGGAAAGAAGCTTGCGGGAATGTCTGTTGTGGGTCTCTTGCTGATTTATTCAATTGACTTGTGGCAAGAATCGATTGAAACCTTGGCGCTTGTGTTTAGTGCAACGCTGTTGGCATTGATCATAGGAATCCCCGTCGGTATTTGGATGGCGAAAAATAATTCGGCAGAACGGATGGTTCGCCCTATTCTAGATTTTATGCAGACGATGCCCGCGTTTGTCTATTTGATACCATCGGTTATATTCTTTGGACTGGGAAAAATGCCAGGGGCCATTGCAACGATTATATTTGCCATGCCTCCGGTGGTGCGTCTGACGAATCTTGGAATCAGACAGGTGCCAAAAGACGTGGTTGAAGCGGCGACTTCATTTGGCTCAACGCCGAGGCAGATGCTTTTTAAAGTTCAAATTCCACTGGCAATGCCCACGATTTTAGCGGGTGTCAATCAGACGATTATGCTTTCGCTTTCCATGGTTGTCATTTCTGCAATGATTGGGGCACGAGGGCTTGGAGAAGTAGTCTTGAGTGGGATCACTCGAATGCAGATTGGGGAAGGGTTTGAAGGTGGTATAGCTGTGGTTGTATTAGCGATCTTGTTGGACCGAATAACACAATCCATAGGGAGTAAAACCAAATCATAAGTGATATGGTTCGAGTTTTTACAACACAGTTTATTATAAACTAAGCAATACACAAAGGAGGAAACATGAAAACACAATCGAAAAAATGGTTTGCATTGATATTAGCTATTGTACTGGGGGTTATGATGCTGTCAGGATGCAGTTCTGAAAGCGGGACAGCGGTAGATGGAACCGCATCCGGGGAAGACGCATCTAAGGGCACTGTAAAACTGGTTTATGTCAATTGGGCTGAAGGCGTTGCTATGACTAATCTTGCAAAAGTGATCCTCGAAGAGAAAATGGGATATGACGTTGAAGTGACAATGGCAGATGTCGCACCAATATTTACAGCGCTCTCCAGTGGGGATCAAGATGCATTTATGGATGCGTGGCTTCCTGTCACACATGCAAAATACATGGAAGAATACGGTGATGACTTGGACGACCTCGGCTATAATTTTGAAAATGCCAAGATCGGTTTAGTCGTTCCGGCTTATGTCGATATTGACAGCATTGAAGCACTTAATGGGGCGAAGGATGAATTCAACGGTGAAATTATTGGAATTGATTCCGGAGCAGGGATTATGTCTGCAACCGAAAGTGCAATTGATACTTATGGGTTGGATTATGATTTGATCCCAGGAAGTGGACCTGCAATGACTGCTGCACTCGGAACGGCCATTGAAGACAATCAAGCGATTATTGTGACGGGCTGGGCGCCTCACTGGATGTTTGCAAGATGGGATCTTAAGTTCCTTGATGATCCGGAAGGCGTCTACGGTGCCGATGAAAATATCCACACCATTACGAGAAAAGGTCTCAGTGAAGATATGCCGGATGTTGCGGCCTTCTTGACGAACTTCTATTTGGATAGCCAACAGCTTGGAAGCTTGATGGGTGAAATTGCAGACAGCGATGAAGATCCTGAAGTAGTTGCTAAAGCCTGGATGGAATCCAATGAAGCGCTTGTAGACAGTTGGTTGGGCAATAAATAACCGTTAAGATTGAAAAAAATGATAAAACGGCACACGTCCCGCGGCGTGTGCTGTTTTTATTCAAACGGATGAAAAACCGCGGCAAATAGTGTATAATCGAATGTAAAGACTTATCAAAAGACTTAATCAAGAGACTCACGACAATAGCTTACGGAGGACATCAATTTGAATTCGACGAGACAACTCGCAGAAGCCGGTATTTTTGCAGGCATTTTGGTTGTTTTTATGATGGGAGCCTTTTATCTCCCGATTATCGGCCAAGTTATGCTCTTTTTCTTGCCGCTTCCCATTGCGGTTTTAGCATTTAAAAACAAATTTTCTTACTCTATTTTGGCCGGGATTATTGCAGCGGCTTTGTCGGCCATGGTTGTACCCTTCTTTTACAGCTTTATTATGGGTCTTACCGCGGTTTTAACGGGCGTTCCGATGGGCTATTTGCTCAAGCGTTCCGAAGATTCTTTTAAAGTGGTTCTCATCAGCGGAATCGGTGCAATACTGGCGCTGATTTTGTCCCTGTGGAGCATGCAACTTTTTCTTGGAACGTCCTTCATGGACGAAATAGAGCTCATGTTTTCCGAGTCTGTGTCGATGCAACAGCAATTGACAGATGCGGCGACGTCTATGGGCGTTGACATTACAGAAACCATGAATTCGTATTCGGCCGAAATGACTTCACTTTTTGATGCAATGCGCATGATGATTCCGGCTGCAATACTCGTCGCAGGGCTGGCTACAGCCGCAGGGAACTTTTTAATGCTTCACGTGGTGATGCGTCGCATGAAAACGCCGCTTCCGCCGCTTGGAAGCTTTGAAACGTTTTCTTATCCAAAACATCTCGCTTACGGCAGTACCGGCATGATTGTGCTGGCATATGGTGTTGGATACATGGGATGGGTGGACGTAACGGTATTGACAATGAATTTTATCAATTTATTTGTGACCATATTTATGATTCAGGGTATTTCTTTGGCCTATTATTATCTGAAACGTCAGCTCGGCAAAGGGGTTTCGATCGCCTTCATCGTCATGTTTATGCTGACGGGATTAAGCTATCTGATGTCGCTTGTGGGGTTTGTAGATGTCCTTACAGATTTCAGAAAACTGAGGAAAGCGCAAGAGTAAAGCGTTTGCAAAGCCTTGAATTAGAGTGGAAATCCGGTGAATAGGTGAGTCAACAAAAGAAAGCCCGATTTGAAAGAGGTGTTCACGTGGGAAATAATAAATTGCCAAATCCGTTTAAAGAAGCGGTCAATCTGTATCTGATCGTCATTGCATTGTTGGTGATCGGACTGGCTTATTACAATCTGTTGCTCGGTCTCTTTGGGATTTGGGGCTTGATCGCGTTGATCTTTTACAATTGGTATACCGACAGAAATCGCATGAGAAAATGGCGAAAATACGTCGAAAATCTTTCCAAGAGTATCGACAGTGCGGCGCGATATGCGGTTTTTAACCTGCCTGTTCCCCTTGTTGTCGTGGACTTTGAAGGAAAAATCAATTGGTATAACTCAAAGTTCACAGACCTGATCGGAGAAAAGAGCATCACGGGAAAGACTTTTGAAAGCCTCGTCCCGACCTTTTCCCTTGAAGACATAGAGAGCGGTGAGCAGAAAGAACGCGTAAAAGTCGGCGATCGGTATTTTAATGTCTATGCCAATATCGTTGGGCTGGACGGCGATGATCCGCATGATCTCGTCACAATGCTTTATTGGTTTGATACAACCGAATACAGCACGTTGCTCACCCAGTACGAGGACGAACGCAACGTCGTTGCCCTCGTTAATGTTGATAACTATGAAGACGTTATGAACGAGACAAAAGAAGAAAAAATTCCGTTTGTGACCTCTGAAATCGATAAGAAATTGAACGTGTGGGCAACGCGTATGAATGCCCTGATTAAACGGTATCAGAAAGACAAATATATTGCGATTTTTGAAGCCAAATACCTCGATAATTTAGAGGCAAAGCGCTTTTCTATCTTAGACGACATTCGCGAAATCGATGCCGGGAATAAGATTCCTGTGACGCTTTCCATCGGTATCGGCGTCAACGGAAAGACGCCGGCATCACTTGAAGAAGATGCCAATGCATGTTTGGAACTGGCCCTTGGGCGCGGCGGAGATCAAGTGGTCGTCCGGAAAGGCAGCACCTTTGCCTTTTACGGCGGGAAGACAAAAGCCGTTGAAAAGCGAAATCGCGTCAAAGCAAGAGTTATTGCACATGGATTTAAGTCCATTATTGAAGAGAGCACGCGTGTCATTATTATGGGGCACCGGTCTCCGGATATGGATTCCTTCGGTTCTGCGATCGGGGTTTACCGCATTGTATTAAATCAAGGGCGGGAAGCTTTTATTGTCCTGAATGAGATCACAGAAGCCATTCAAAACGTTTACAATACCTTTAAAGATAAAGATTTGTACCGGTTTATAAGTTCTGCCGAGGCGGAGTCCATGCTGGACGAAAATACGTTGATTGTCGTCGTAGATACGCATAAGCCGAGTCTGACGGAATGTCCCGATATTTTGCAGAAAACCGATCGCATTGTACTGATCGACCACCACAGACGCAGCACGGAATTTATCGAAAATGCGGTTCTTAAGTATTTGGAGCCTTATGCTTCCAGTACATCCGAGCTGATTACCGAACTTTTTCAGTACCTTGAAACGCGCTCTAAAATTGAAAAAGAAGAGGCCGACGCACTGCTCGCAGGCATTACCGTCGATACAAAGAACTTTTCGCTTAAGACCGGTGTGAGAACGTTTGATGCCGCGGCGTATTTGCGACGCCAAGGTGCCGATACCATTCGGGTCCGTCAACTCTTTCAAGATGATCTTGAGACGCTCATCGAGAAGGCGAATATTGTCACGACAGCCGTTCGATACCGGGAAACCATTGCCATTTCAACCTCTGATGTGGTCAGTGAGAGCATCCGTCTCATCGCCGCACAAGCGGCGGATGACCTGCTCAATATACGCGGTATCAATGCGTCATTTGTCATCGCCAAAGAAAAAGACGGGACGGTATTTGTATCGGGACGTTCTCTCGGGGACATCAATGTCCAGGTCATCTTAGAGGCGCTCGGCGGTGGCGGCCATTTGGAAGTTGCGGGGGCGCAATTTCCGGACGGGAGCATAGAAGCCGTTCATGAACAGTTGATACACTCGATTGACGAGTATTTTACGGAAGGAATATAGGAGGATTGTCAGATGAAAGTCATTTTGTTGAAGGACGTCAAAGGAACGGGTAAAAAAGGGGATGTAATCAATGCCAGCGATGGCCATGCGCGCAATTATTTGTTCCCGAGAGGGCTGGCTAAAGAAGCGACGGAAGGCAATATCCGCGCGCTGGATCATCAAGCGGCCGCTCAGAAGAAAAAAGAAGACGATGCCCTTGAAGAAGCAAAAGCGCTGGCCGCTAAAATTGAAACCATGAGATTGACGTTTAAGATGAAAGCGGGAGAGGGCGGGCGTTTGTTCGGCTCAATTACCAATAAAGACATTGCAGAAAAATTGAAAGAACAATTTGATTTGGATGTCGACAAGAAAAAGATTTCACTGGATCAACCGATTCGCAATTTGGGGAGCGTTAAGATTGCCATTAAAGTCTATCCGAAAGTTTCCGCGCAGATGACGGTAGATGTGATCGAAGAATAGAAATCTCTGGAGAAGGGGAACGGTCAATGAACGTAAACATTAAAACCATGCCGCATGATGTCAATGCCGAGCAAAACGTGCTCGGGTCATTGTTGATCGACGGAGATTTGATTGGGGATATTATGGAGGTCCTTCACGATGATGAGGCCTTTTATATTGAAGCGCACCGCGTCATCTACGAAACGGCGCGCCGTCTTTTCTCAGAGGGTAAAACCATCGATCTGATCACGGTTTCGGATGCGCTTAAAAAAGACCAAAAACTGGATGCCGTCGGCGGCTTTGACTACCTTTCAAAACTTTCCGACGTGGGGACGTTGATTTCAAATGTAAAAAATCACGCCAAAATCATTCAGGAAAAATACATGTTGCGCCGATTGATTCGCGCTTCTTCGGATATTGTAGAAAAAGGATATGAATCCTATGATGCGGAGGCTCTGCTTGAAGAAGCGGAATCCGGTATCTTTGAAATTTCCCAAAACAGAAACAAGCGTAGTTTTCAGGAAATTGCCGATATTGTAAAAGTGGCTTATGAGCGCATCGAAATGTTGCACCAGAATCCAAATGCGCTGACCGGGATTCCGACGGGATTTGAAGCGCTCGATCAAATGACAAACGGTCTTCAACGGTCTGACCTCATTTTATTGGCCGCGCGTCCTTCCATGGGGAAAACCGCTTTTGCACTTAACCTTTGCCAGCATGCCGCCGTTAAAGAGATGAAGAGTGTGGCCGTTTTCAGCCTTGAAATGGCGGCAGAGCAGTTGGTTCAGAGAATGCTGAGTGCGCAGTCGCTCGTTTCCATAGGAGACATTAAGACCGGTGCCATTGCCGATGACGATTGGATTAACCTCGTTATGAGCAGTGCACAGCTTTCAAAGGCCAATGTGTTTATTGATGATACCCCCGGAATTACCGTCGCTGAAATTCGAAGTAAATGCCGACGGCTTAAAATGAATAAGGGACTGGATCTCATTATGATCGACTACCTTCAGCTCATGTCCGGCGGGAGTAAAATTGAAAATCGCCAGCAGGAAATTTCTACGATCTCCCGATCACTGAAGGCGATTGCCAGAGAAATGGATTGTCCCGTATTGGCACTTTCTCAGCTTTCGCGGGCTTCTGAATTGCGTTCGGATCACCGCCCGATTCTCTCCGACTTGCGTGAATCCGGAGCCATCGAGCAGGATGCCGACCTCGTTATGTTTCTCTATCGAGATGAATATTATAATCCGGATACAGTTGATGAAGCACTTAAGGGCATTGCCGAAGTGATTATCGCCAAGCAGAGAAACGGTGAGACGGGAAAAGTTTATCTCACATGGCTCGGAAAGTATCAAAAGTTTGCAAATACCACACAGGCGAGGTGATCGCTTTTGAACTTGGTTTTCAGAAAACTGAAACGAAAAGATGTTTATCAATTTTCAAAATGGGGGAAACACGAAGATCCCCGATTTTTTCAATACAATTTTCCCTATGAGGACGCGCCGGAATTTGACGCCTGGTATTTTTCAAAGCAGCATTTGCTGTTTAAAAAAGTCTACGGTTTGTTTTTAGACGATTACCCGCTTGGGTTTATTACATTGAAGCAAATTCGCTGGTTGAAGCGAACGGCGGAACTCGGGATTGCCATCGACCCAAATCATCTGAGTGAAGGCTTTGGAGCGGAGCTGTTGACGCAATTTCTTACCTATGTATTCAGCCGGTATCCGATTACGAAAATGACGCTCCGAGTAGCGCATTTTAATGTTCGAGCGCAAAAAAGTTATTCAAAAGTCGGCTTTCATGTGGTGGAAGATTTATTGGAGCCTTTTGAAGAACAAGGCTTCAAAGATGAAATTATGGCGCGCTATCCGTCGCAATTTCAAGTCGTCGAAGGTATTTTGTATACATTATTCTTTCGGATGGAAATCCGAAAAGAAGACTTTTTCGGCACGCGATAAAGGATAACGGATCGGAATATAAGGGCGAAGAACAGATGCTCTCTCTTCAATTTCTAAAAGAGGGGCATTTTTTATGTCAAAATTAGAGGGATAATTTTAGAGTCTCCTAAAAAACAATCCTAAATTAAATAAAACAAAAATTTAAAGTTATTAAAAAAATTTCGAATAAGCAGTAGATTATTTTTTGAAAATAGCATATAATGTGTATGTATTTAAAATGTATTTTGTATTCAAAAAAACAAGGAGCATCTATGGATGGACAGGTAATGCGACAGGCGCGGGCAAAAGTCAACCTGACGCTCGATGTGCTTAACAGGCGCTCAGACGGTTACCATGAAGTCGAAATGATTATGCAACAGATTGATCTCTTCGACGACGTGCATATCCGTCGCACATCCGGCCAAGGCGTAGTCCTGACTTGTTCAGAACCTTCATTGCCGATTGACGAAGGCAATATTGCCTACCGTGCGGCAATGCACATGATAGAGCACTTTGGACTGAACACCGGAATTCACATTCATATTGAAAAACGCATCCCGGTCGCTGCCGGACTTGCCGGCGGAAGTACAGACGCAGCAGCAGTCATTTCCGGGATCAATGATTTATTCGGACTCGGCCTGAGCCTTGAAGAGCAGATGATGCATGGCCTTGCACTGGGGGCGGACGTGCCTTTCTGCATTTTGGGCGGATGTGCCGTCGCGCGAGGGATCGGTGAAAAATTGACACCGACGCGCGGTCTGGAAAATACATGGTTACTTTTGGTTAAACCGAATTTCGGCGTTTCGACAAAAGCGGTTTATGAAGCACTGGCGATTGACGCCATTGCACAGCATCCCGATACGGAAGCGATGAAAAGGGCACTGCTTGAATGGGATTTGGAGACGATCGTTGAAAATTTAGTCAATGTTCTTGAGCCGGTGACGATGCAGATGCATTCTGAAATTGGTGATATCCAAACACTTTTGTATCAACATGGCGCCTTGGGCGTTTTAATGAGCGGAAGCGGTCCGACCGTTTTCAGCATTTATGATACTTATGAGCGCGCAATAGAGGCATATCAAAGGATACAGCTACACTATCCGCAGAGCTACGTCGTCCGGACGTACAATTCAACCGTATAAATTTGGGAGGTACTATGAGCGTTAATTTTGACAAACTTGAAATCAGAAATTATAAGCCCCTCGGCGAAGTTGTATTTGAATATTTGAGAAACGCCATTTTGGGCGGAGAATTGAAGCCAGGCGAGCGTTTGATGGAAGTTACCATCGCCGATCAATTGGGTGTGAGCCGTACACCGGTGAGAGAAGCCATCAGAAAACTCGAAAAAGAGAACTTTGTCATTATGATTCCGAGAAAAGGCGCTTATGTAGCCGATTTGACAAAGAAAGACATTCTTGAAGTTTTGGAAATCAGAAAAGAACTTGAAGGATTTGCCGCTTATTTGGCTTCCGAGCGTATGACAATCGAAGAAAAAGAAGCGCTTGCAAAGACGATGGAGCAGTTTAATGCATCCATGGCGACCATGGACAAAAAGAGCATGATCGACAATGACAATGCATTTCACTCATTGATTTTTAAAGCCACTAAAAATCAAAGATTGATCAATATTATCTATGATCTTCACGATCAGTTCCAAAGATTCCGCCTGGTTTATTTCAGCGAATTCACCAACTACAATGAAATTCAAGCATCACACGGACGCATCTATGACGCGATCATTAAAGGCGATGCCTTAGTGGCAAAAGCCGAAGCGGAAAATCACATCGAAAACTTGCGTGCGCAAGTCAATCGATGGATCAACGAGTAATGGAACTCAAAAACAGCGAAAAGCGCCAAGTCAAAATCACCTCAAAAGTGACGGACGCAGAAGGACAAGTGACGGAGTTGATTCAATTGACAGAAGCCACTTATAAGCGAACCGAGGGCAAAGCGTTTTTGCTGTACACCGAAGGTGAAATCAGCGGTATGGAAGAAACCAAGACGCTGCTATCCTATGATGGTCAGATTCTAAGTATCAAGCGCTATGGGGAAGTGAACACCACTTTTCTCATAGAGCCTGATCAGAGCCATGAGTCCACTTATCACACGCCTTACGGCAACTTTTTTATGACAACGACGGGTGGCCCGATCAGTTGGCAGGATGATGACCGTTTGGAAATTTTCATGGACTACGATTTGCAATTTGAAAGCGACGCCGGATATTCTCAAGTTTCGGTAAGCATTATAGAGGCTGAAGACTGAAAAAGCAGAAATTCTGTTTTTAGGCTTCAGCCTTTTTTAAAATGAAATTCAAAACGGCTTTTAAAATGAAATTCAAAACGGCGGTTCAATAAAATCAACTTGAAGTTTTAAGCGCGGAAAGGTATCATAGAGTTAAGGAAGTGCCTAAAATTCAGCACATGCCTAAAATTCGGCAGATGCTTAAAAATCGCACAGATCTGAATGCCATCTCTTATTTTGAAAAGCCCAAAAAGAGATGAATGATCCATAGAGAAAGAGGTTCGACATGCACCCACTTATGACACTGGAACACCTAAAAATGATGCTGGAACACATCAGTGACGGCGTCCAAATCGTCGATCGCGAAGGGCGATTGATCTATTGCAATCGAATCTCCGCAATGCTTGATGATATAAATATTTCAGACTCAATCGGTAAACACATTACAGAGGTGTATCCGTCGCTTAATGAGAAAAACAGCACCCTGTTACGGGCTCTAAATCATCAAGCGTCCAGCATCAACCGGGAACAGACTTATCGGACGTATAAGGGAAAAGTCATTGCCACGGTCAATACGACACTGCCTATATTGGAACGCGGCAGTATTGAGGGTGCCATTGAAATTTCCAGAGATATTACTTCCTATAAAGAACTTTCGGAGCGCTATTTAGACCTTCAAGTGCGCCTTAAAGATAAAAAGAAGGGAAAGCATACATCGTATCGCCCGAGATATGAATTTGAAGACATTCTCACAGAAGATTCGGACTTGATCGCAGTGAAAACACTGGCGCGCAAAGCGTCTGCACTGGACATTCCGGTACTGATTTTCGGAGATACGGGAACGGGAAAAGAGTTGTTGGCACAATCGATTCACAATGCGGGAGAACGGCGGGAAATGCCGTTTATTGCCCAAAACTGTGCGGCACTGCCCGCATCATTACTGGAAGGAATTTTGTTCGGAACGGTCAAAGGCGGCTTTACGGATGCCGTTGATCGCGAAGGCCTTTTTGAGGTCGCAGATGGTGGAACGCTGTTTTTAGATGAGATTAACTCCATGCCGCAAGAACTTCAGGCAAAACTGCTCAGAGCCTTGCAAGACGGCATTATCAGACGTGTTGGGAGTACAAAGGAAATTCAAGTAGACGTTCGGATTATTGCGGCAACCAATATAGAGCCAAATTTGGCAATGGATTTGGGATTGCTCAGGCGCGACTTGTATTATCGACTCAATGCAGTGACGCTGATTTTGCCGCCGCTTGCCGATCGAAAAAGCGACATTCCTCTGCTGACGGAACATTTTATCAATAAATTCAATGCGCGACACAAGCGCACGGTGGAAGGAATTTCACCGGCGGTGCTGTCTCTGTTTAAACATTATCCCTGGCCGGGGAATGTCAGAGAACTGGAACACGTCCTTGAAAGCGCAGTGAGTTTTTGCGAAGAAGAATGGGTGGATATTCGGGATTTGCCTCAAACCCTGAAAAAATTTGTCTATCCTGAGGAAAAGCGTATTTCAACAGAAAAGCAAACCGGAAAAACACTGACGGAGCAACTTGAATCAGCCGAACGCGAAGCCATTCGGTCGGCACTTGAAGATTACGGCGGCAACGTTTCAAAAGCCGCACGACAGTTGGGATTGCCCAGACAGACTCTTCAATATAAGATAAAAAAATATCAGCTTTCCTGATGTGATCGGGAGGCCGCTCAAAATGAAACCGCCGAATTTTCGGCGGTTTTTTTATGATGGACTCTATTTTTATAAAAAATATGACTCTTTATCCGAACGAAATACGGTATATCGATCTAAACCATAGGAAAATATAAAAAAATTTGAATGAATTTTTGAATGAAATTTGAAATAAGGCACAGTAACAAGCATTGTTAATACATTACTAAAAATCGTTAAAAACATTGCAATTTAAAATTTATTATCAAAATTTTACAAAATGATAAAATGGGATTAAAAAGGTACCTTCAAAAAACAAAGCACCAAAAGGCCGTACATTCTTTCTTTGGCATGAAAGTTGCATTATAAAATACGGTGAATAAATTATCATTGGAGGCATCATATGAAAAAAGGCTGTAAATACGGAACGCATCGCGTGATTGAACCAAAAGGTATTCTCCCCCAACCTGCAAAAGTCATTTCGAATGACATGACACTTTTTGATAATGAAATTTTGATTGATGTACAGACGCTCAACGTCGACTCGGCATCTTTTACGCAAATCAAAAAAGAAGCGGGCGGCGATGAAGCAAAAATCGCTGAGATCATGAAAAATATTGTTCATACATACGGAAAACATAAAAATCCCGTTACAGGATCGGGCGGCATGCTCATCGGAACGGTTGAAGCCATCGGGGACGCGCTGGTCGGAAAGACCGACTTAAAAGTCGGAGATAAAATCGCGACCTTGGTTTCCCTTTCTTTGACGCCGCTGGTTATCGACGAAATCGTCGCCATTCGAAAAGACATCGATCAAGTTGACATCAAGGGAAAGGCGATTTTATTTGAGAGCGGTATTTACGCAAAATTGCCGGATGACATCCCTGAAAAACTGGCACTCTCTGTACTCGACGTTGCAGGTGCACCGGCCCAAACCGCAAAACTTGTCAAACCGGGCGATACGGTTTTGGTCATCGGCGGTGCCGGAAAATCAGGCATGCTCTGCATGTATGAAGCGAAAAAACGCGCCGGCATTACAGGAAAAGTCATATGCCTTCAACATTCGGATCGCGCAAAAGCACGCGTTATGGATGCAGGACTGGCAGATGCGTTTATCGTAGCGGAAGCGACGGATGCCGTGTCTGTTATGCATGCCATTGAAAAAGAGACAAACGGCGAACTGTGTGACATTACCATCAACTGTGTCAATGTGCCCGATACGGAAATGGCATCGATTCTTTCAACGAAAGACGACGGCCTCGTGTACTTTTTCAGTATGGCGACCAGCTTTACAAAAGCGGCACTCGGTGCAGAAGGCGTCGGTAAAGACGTCACGATGATCATCGGAAACGGCTACACAAAAGACCATGCGGCAATTACCCTTCAAATGATGCGCGAAAGTGCTGTTTTGAGAAAAATATACGAAGAACTGTACGCGTAGCGAAAAAGACGGGAGATGAGGACATGAGAGATTATAAAGAGATTGAACTGTGGAAGGACGTGTCACAGGAAGAGTGGGATTCGTGGGAATGGCAGGTGCGCAACCGCATCACCACGTTGGACGCGCTGAAAAAAGTCATCAACCTGACGGAAGAGGAAGAAGCCGGCATCAAAGAATCTCTTAAAATTCTTCGAATGGGCATCACGCCGTACTATGCTTCTCTTATGGATCCGGATGATCCGAAATGTCCGATCCGCATGCAGGCCGTACCGACTGTTCTGGAAACGCATTTCAGCCGCGCCGATATGGAAGACCCTTTACATGAAGACGGGGACTCACCGGTACCCGGTCTGACACACCGCTATCCCGATCGCGTTCTTTTTCTGATTACGGATATGTGCTCAATGTATTGTCGTCACTGCACGCGCAGACGTTTTGCAGGACATCATGACGGAGGCGTTCCAAGAGATCGCATCGATCGCGCCATTGAATACATCAGAAATACGCCGTCTGTTCGAGACGTCTTGCTTTCGGGCGGAGACGCATTGCTCGTTTCGGACGGTTTACTGGAATACATCATTAAAACACTGCGCGACATTCCGCATGTAGAAATCATTCGCATCGGTTCCAGAACGCCGGTTGTCTGCCCTCAGCGCATCACAACCGATCTGGTTGACATGTTGAAAAAATATCATCCGATTTGGCTGAATACGCATTTCA
>JASUTA010000051.1 GCA_030445805.1 Clostridiales bacterium | reverse complement strand
ATAAAACTTATGACTTGCTTGATACCGTAGACAATCTGGTGATTGCATCCCCTTTATACTTTTCGGAATTGACGGGGCCGCTGCTCAGTTATGTCAGCCGCTTTCAAAGGTACTATGCAGAGCGCTATATTATGACGGATCGCCCATTTAAAATGAAACAAAAAAAAGGTGCTATCCTGCTTGCGGCAGGCGGTAGCACCAAACATTTTGAAAACCCGATTGAGACAGCAACACTTATTCTGAAACACGTCAATGCCGATCCGATTGCAACCCTCATCGCCCGAACTACCGATCATATCCCGGCAGAGGTTGATGAAACCTTAAAAAGCGACCTTATGGCTCTTGCGGAAAAGCTCAATGCGGAAAATTACTGAGGGTCAAGAGAATGAGCATATGAAAAGGAACGAACAACAACTCTGTTTCGACCGGTATTTTTAGCGTTGTAAAGGGCTTGATCGGCTGTGTTGATAATAGATTCCATTTGACTGGGGCCATTGCAAAGCACGGCTGTTCCGCCGACGCTGACCGTTACAAAAGGAATGAGTTCCGAATCCGGATGCTCAAATTGTTTTGCCAGTACGGCTTTGCAGATGTTTTCACCGACGGCATAAGCCCCGGTTAAATGGGTGTTCGGAAGGAGCACAATAAATTCCTCACCACCGTATCGGGCGAGAAAATCACCGCCGCGACTTAAAGTTTCTTTTATGGCGACTGTAACGTCAATCAGACAATCGTCTCCTTTAACATGCCCGAAAGTGTCGTTGTACTTCTTAAAAAAGTCAATGTCGATCATCAGAATTGCCAAGGGCTGTTGTGTCCGCTCCGCTCTGAACCATTCTTGAGTAAAGCGTTCTTCAAAATAACGGCGATTTGGCAGGTTGGTCAGCGGATCCAATTTAGACATTTCTTCAAATCGCTTATTCATCCGTTCAAGTTCGGCTGTACGGGCTCGAATTCTGGTTTCAAGATCGAGATTGAGCGCTGTGATTTGTTCTAACATTTGAGCGTTTTCACCGGCCAGTCTTGAAGAGCGCTTATAGGCGCTATTGAAATTCCAAGCCAAAAAGAGTGCCTGAATCATAATGAAACAGGTGAATCCGAAAGACATCAATTCCGGGGTCTGCAAGTAGTCGTATTCCCTGAGCGTATCGCTGACCGCAGTAAGCAGAACGATCAAACCGGCTAAAACCAAATAAGGATATCCCTTATGGCGTTTGAAAATGGGGTGCGTCGCAATAAACAGAAGCGAGATAACGGCACCGAGAATCAAGACGAGTCGTAGATACTCAAAGATAAAGTCATAGACAGCGACAGGCGTCACCAAAACTAAGACGGTGAAGGCCACGGCAAGGTGTTTCATCCAATAAGCGGTTCGATCCATAATATCCGCTTGAAATAAATCGTGAATATAGAGAAGAATTAAAGGCAAAATTAAGAAAGACGGTAAATAACCGAGTTTCATCATCCACTCGCCAGGAAGGGATGGGAGAAGACGCATGATGACGCGCTCACTTGTGACGATGCCCCTGAGGGAAACCGTCAACGAGATAATTGAAAGATAAAGGGAAGCCTTATAAGACGGTTGGATTAAAAAGAAAATAAAATAGTAAAAAGCAATGGCGAGAAGGCTTCCGAACAAAAGGCTTTCTTTGATAATGCCAAGTTCCGTCATGTGCTTGATATTATTCTGAGAACCGAGCCATACATCCCCGAGGCGAACACGACGATGCTGATAATTGGCAACTTGAATGACGACTTCTATTGTAGGAGTCTCTGTGGTGAAGAAAATTTCTGCCGGCATATATTGTGGGATGTACGTCTCTGCATTGTCGGCAACCTGACCTGAAGCAAACATCAAGCGCCCGTTGATCCAAATCTTATTTGCGGAGCCAAAGTAGTTGGTCTTTAAACCGTAAGGTTGAGTGAGATCCGATACTTGAACGGTCTTTCTGAGCGTCGCGTATCCTTTTCCATCCGGAAAATAAATCCCCGCATCTGTATTGCTGACACTGTTTGGAAGTGTAATCAATAAATCCGGATCCATTGCTTGGGACCGTAAATCCAAAGGCGTCAACAACTGAGAACCGTAGATTTCCCAAGAACCGTCCAGGTCCAGAATCCCATTTTTAAAGTCAAATGACGAAGCGTCCATAAACGCCGTTTCGGAAGACAAGGCTCCCGAAGATAACTGTGCTTCCGAAAATGAGGCGTTTGGCATAGAAGCAACTAGGGCTACAAGCGCCGGTATGGCTATAAGCAATATCAAGAATCGGTCTTTGAAAGCAAATGATTTTTTCATAAAGGCCCCTTAATATCAGAAAAGCGAATGGTCGGAAGACGGTGTTTGCAAATGAAAAATTCAGTAAATAAATCGGTTTAAGCGAGGATCAAATCGTTTTACATTTGTATTTATATTTATATTTTATCATTAAGTATTATGAGTGACTAGTACTTTTGCAGGGGATTTTTTCCTGCTTGATTGATTTAAATGATTAGAATGGGTATAATGGTTTTATGTGTTCAGAGACATTTAATGGATGACTCATTCAGTGATGAACAAATTGTTCGGTGTAGTGAGGAGAAAGATATGGAAATTATTATAGCAGACGATTCTTCATTTGTTCGAAATATCTTGATGAGAGCGCTTAAAGAAGCCTTTCCGGATATTAGCATCATCGCATGTGCCAATGGACGTGAAGCTCTGGAAGCCTATGAAAAGCATCCGGTTAATTGGATTATTACAGATTTGCTGATGCCCGAGATGACGGGTCAGGAA
Organism: Clostridiales bacterium; assembly: GCA_030445805.1. Taxonomy (GTDB): domain Bacteria; phylum Bacillota; class Clostridia; order Peptostreptococcales; family Acidaminobacteraceae; genus JASUTA01. The sequence continues at coordinate 12,514 of JASUTA010000051.1, read as the reverse complement.
ATGATTGAAGCGTTGCACGCAAAAGGTGCCTATCCCAAAATTATTGTTTCTTCTGCAGATATTCAGCAGGCGACGCATGATATTCTTGAATCTATGGAAATTGCGGCTTATGTCAACAAACCGCTTACAGGCGAAAAGCTCGGTACGATCATCGCAATGTTGAAAGGAGCTTGAAATGCAAGTAATCGGATTGACTGAAACACAGGAAGATTTACTTAAAGAGTATGTCAATGTTTTTATCGGGAAAGCGGCGAATATGCTTTCTGAAATGGCAAATCAGCGGATATTGCTCAGCGTTCCGGAAGTGAAGCTCGTCAATATGGCGGAAGATGCGGCATCGGATTCTGTTTTGACGGCACATGGACATGTGGTTTCGTCTTCCATGCGCTTCGGGAAAAGTTTTTCGGGTCGTGCACTATTGGTTTTTCCTTCAAAAAAGGCAAAAGTCCTCGTTGATGCCTGCATGGGAATCCCTTATGCGGGGGATGATGAAAACGATCCGCAAGATCTTGCCGATACAGATTTTGATGTTTTGAAAGAGATCAGCAACGTTATTCTGAACTCTGTCGTGGGAGATTTTTCAAATTTGATTGGGACACACGTCGACTTTAGCATCCCGGATGTTGAACTCGTTTTTGTTTCAAAGGATCAGCAAAAGTCCTATTTACAGGATAATGTCTATATGTTAACGTTGTACACCAATTTTCTTTTATCCGAAGCGCATGTTGAAGGGGTTATTGTCATAGCGCTCGGTGTCCATTCTCTTAATTTGTTGATCGATAAGATCAATGAAATTTTGGAGTCCTATAATGAATGATTTTTTTTATGAAGTTTTGGATAAATTAAATATTGGAATCGTACTTTTGGATGAGCAGCTTAACGTAAGGTATTGGAATGCTTGGATGATTAATAAAACGGATATCACCATCAGCAAAGCACTCGGGGCCTCTATCGGAGAGTTGTCGCATCGTCTGGGAGAGCCAAAGTACAAAGGGCTCTTGCAAGGGGTATTGTCATCGGGAAATTCACGGTTCTTATCCGGTGCCATTCATGGAGACTTTTTTAAAGTCAGAGGGCACAATTATACCGATAAGTGTTTGCAGAACGTTCAACTCGAGCGTGTGGTTCACGACAATGAATCTATGTTGCTTGTTCAAGTTTTTGACATGACCGATCAATATGGGCGAGTGCAGCATATGAAGGAGTTTATCAAGCGTTTGACTCAGGAGAACGATGAAATCCGGCAGGATGAAGAGCGTGCACGACGGTTGGCTTATAACGATCAGTTGACCGGATTGCCCAATCGCCTTTTCTTTGAAAATAATGTGCGCTCAAGACTTGAAGAAATGCTCTCAAAAGGGGTATCGACCGAACACTTTGCCATCGGATTTATTGATCTGGATAATCTGAAAGGCATCAATGATCAATACGGACATCGAACGGGGGACTTTCTGCTTAAAGAAATGGCGCTTCGCTTAAAGCGATCACTTAAAAAGGGGGATTTGGTCGCCCGCCTCTCCGGAGATGAATTTGCCGTTCTCATTGAAAATCGCGACGGAACAGAGGACATTAAAGTGACACTGGAAAAACTTGTTAACTATTTTGACGAAAAAGTGATAGTGGATAAATTTGTTTTGGATCTTACCTATTCCATCGGGATTAGTTGTTTTCCCGACAACGGAAGCGATTTGGAGACACTTCTCGACAAGGCGGATAAGGCCCTTTATCACGTTAAGAAGAACGGAAAGGCAGGATATGCCTTTTATGATGAAAATTACAGTTGATTCTCACCGAATTATCGCATAAAATAAGAATGAACCGAATACCCAAGTGAAGATAATGCGAGATACCGGACACGGTAGCCGAAGGAGCAAGGGAAGCGTTGCCATACGCGGACAGAAACTCTCAGGCAAACGTAGTATTATCGGATGGAGCTCTGGAGAGACCGACTCGGCACCGAAGGCGTAAACATGAATTCATGAGAAACGCTCAGGTAAAAATACAGAGAGATGTAATGGCGTCAGCTTTGCTGCGCACATTATGTCTCTTTTTTATTTTGTATGGGTATTAAAATACCGTGAAGACCGAGCGGTTAAAAACGGATAGGAATCTAAGGAGGATGCTATGGAAACAGCTAAAAAAACGGCACTCTATGATGTGCACGTTGCTTTGGGCGGAAAGATTATTGATTTTTCCGGATGGGCCCTGCCGGTTCAATATGAAGGCATATTGCAGGAACATGAAGCTGTGCGTACAAAAGCCGGCATCTTTGATGTTTCCCATATGGGGGAAGTAGACGTGTGGGGCGAAGGCGCAATGGATTTTGTCCAAAATCTCGTGACAAATGACATTGAAAAAATCGCAGACGGACAAATTGCCTATACAGTCATGTGCAATCCGGAAGGCGGTGTCGTAGATGATTTGCTCGTTTATCGCTATGACTCGGCACATTTTCTGCTCGTCATCAATGCAGCCAATATCGAAAAGGACTTTGAATGGATGAAAAGCCAAAGCGGTTCTTTCGATGTGCGTCTTGAAAATCGATCGGATTCTGTGGCCGAAGTGGCGATTCAAGGACCGCTCGCTCAGGAAATTCTGCAAAAATCGGTTGACGTCAATCTTGACGATATTGCATTTTTTCATTTTATGCCGGAAGTGCACATCGCAGGCGAAACCTGTCTGATCTCCCGAACGGGTTATACGGGAGAAGATGGATTTGAAGTGTATACAAGACAAGAAGGAATTGTTGCCGTCTTCCATGCGATTATGGAGGCAGGCACACCATTGGGACTCAAACCGGCCGGACTCGGTGCGCGGGATACTTTGAGATTCGAAGCCGCACTGCCTTTGTATGGCAATGAACTCAGCGATGAGATCAGCCCGCTTGAAGCAGGACTCGGTATTTTTGTAAAACTCGATAAGAAGGCATTTATCGGCAAAGAGGCTCTTGTGGCACAAAAAGAAAAAGGCCTCCCGAGAAAAACAATCGGTCTCGAAATCGAGAAGGGGATTGCCAGACACGGTTATCCGGTTTATGACGGAGAGTTGTGTGTCGGACACGTGACGACCGGATATCAATCGCCGACGCTGAAACGCAGTATTGCCTTGGCTTTAGTCGATGCGGATCATGCGGAAAAAGGAAAAACGCTCCAAGTTCAGGTCAGAAAAAATAAAATCCCGGCAACGGTTGTCGGCAAACGATTTTATCAAAAAAATTATAAAAAATAGCGTATGACTATGCAAATTTGAGGTATACTGTTAGGAAGGGAAAAGGATGGATTTCCCCCAGTTAAACGCAGTATGCGAATAACGATCAGGAGGTTGTAAAATGAACGTACTTCAAGAACTGTACTACACAAAAGACCATGAGTGGATTAAAGTGGACGGAACAATCGGCTATGTAGGCATTACGGATTTTGCGCAACACGCACTTGGGGATATTGTATATGTTGAATTCCCGGAAGTGGACGATACACTTGAAGCGAACGATACGTTCGGAACGATTGAATCGGTAAAAGCGGCATCCGACCTTATGCTCCCGGTTGGCGGAACGGTTGTGGAAGTCAATGAAGCCCTCGAGGATGATCCCGGACTCGTTAACAGCGACCCATATGAAAACTGGATCATCAAAATTGAAATTTCTGATCCGGAGGAATTGAAGACGCTGCTCGACGCGAAGGCGTATGAAGCGTTTTGCGAAGAGGAGGAATAAGCATGTTTCCTTATATTCCGAATACGGATCAAGACGTAAAAGTGATGCTTGAACGTCTGGGGCTCGACTCTCTGGAAGCGCTTTTCAGCGACATTCCCGAAGAGGTGCGTTTCAAGGGTAGGCTGAATCTCGGAACACCGCTTTCCGAAACGGAAGTGGCAAAAAAACTCAAGGCGCTGAGCAATAAAAATGTTGCGACAGATGCCCTTGTTTGCTTCCGGGGCGCAGGTGCTTACGACCACTCCATTCCTGCCATTGTCAAACATCTGGTATCGCGTTCCGAGTTTTACACGGCTTATACGCCTTATCAACCGGAAATCAGTCAAGGGACGCTCCAAGCGATCTTTGAGTATCAGACGATGATCGCGGAAGTAACCGGTATGGATGTTGCAAATGCCTCCATGTATGACGGTGCTTCGGCGACTGCGGAAGCAGCTATGCTCGCCGCGGCCAACCAAAAAGGTGATACTTTGCTCCTTTCTTCAACGGTTCATCCGGATGTGAAGGCTGTTGTCGAGACGTACATGCGTTTTTATGGCGTTACGGTAAAAGAAATTCCGGCGGCAGACGGGGCGACCGATCGAAAAGCGCTTGAGGAAATGATCAGCGCGGACACGGTGGGCGTCATCGTTCAGACACCGAACTTCTATGGCATTGTTGAAGAGTGTACCGGGTATGCCGACTTGGCACATGCCAATAAGGCGCTCTTCATTATGAATGTCGATCCGATTTCCCTCGGGCTTCTTAAGACACCGGGAGAATACGGTGCTGACATCGCAGTCGGAGAAGGCCAAGTGCTTGGAAATGCGCTGAATTTCGGAGGTCCATACCTCGGCTTTATGGCCGCAACCAACAAACACCTGAGAAAACTTCCGGGACGTATTGTCGGACAGACGGTGGATTTGGACGGTAAACGTGCGTTTACGTTGACGCTTCAAGCACGTGAACAACACATCAGACGTGAAAAAGCCACTTCAAACATTTGCTCCAATCAGGCGCTGAATGCTTTGATTGCCACCATTTATATGGCCGCACTCGGAAAACGCGGCTTGAGAGAGGTGGCCGAACAATCTGCCCAAAAAGCCTACTACGCTTACAAAGGCCTTCTTGCTACAGGAAAATTCAGAAGCGTGTACAGCCAGCCGTTTTTCAGAGAATTTTTACTGGAAACGGACGGAGATGCCGAAGCGCTCAATGCTGCATTGAGAGAAAAAGGATTTCTCGGCGGTTATGTCGTGAAAGATGCTTCGGAAAACGGCGCGTCGCGCATTCTCTTCTGCGTCACTGAAAAGCGTACAAAAGATGAGATTGACGGATTGATTGAAGCTGTGGAGGTGCTCGCATGGTAAAGTACGATCAACTGATTTTTGAAATTTCCAAAGAAGGGCGTACGGGATATGTGTTGCCTAAATCAAAAGTGGAAGAAGTGCCTCTTGAAGAGATTCTTCCTACCAATCGATTGAGACAACTTCCGCTCGAATTGCCCGAAGTCAGTGAGCCCCAATTGATGCGCCACTATGTTCTGATCAGCAATAAGAACTTTGGCGTCGATACGGGATTCTACCCGCTCGGCTCATGTACGATGAAATACAACCCCAAAATTAATGAGGACATGGCTTCTCTTCCGGGATTTTCGGCGCTACACCCACTTCAGGAAGTACAAACGGTTCAAGGCGCGCTTGAACTCATGTATGACCTTTCGGGCATGCTTGCCGAAATCGGCGGCATGGACGCTTTTTCTCTTCAGCCCGCTGCAGGGGCTCAGGGAGAATTGACGGGACTGATGATCATCAAAGCCTATCACGAGCAACGCGGTGATACCAAACGTACCAAAATCATTGTCCCCGACTCTGCACATGGTACCAATCCTGCCAGTGCACATGTTGCCGGCTTCGATATTGTCGAAGTGAAATCCACGAAAGACGGCGCAGTGGATCTCGAACATTTAAAATCCGTACTCAGTGATGAAATAGCAGGATTGATGTTGACAAATCCGAGTACGCTTGGACTGTTCGAACAAAATATCGTCGAAATCGCAACACTTGTTCATGAAGCCGGAGGCCTTTTATATTATGACGGCGCGAACTTGAATGCGATTATGGGACATTCACGTCCCGGCGACATGGGTTTCGATGTCGTTCACTACAACTTGCACAAGACGTTTTCCACACCGCACGGCGGTGGAGGACCTGGTTCCGGTCCGGTGGGCGTCAAACAGTTTTTGGAACCGTTTTTACCGAGACCGATCGTTGTGAAGACCGCATCGGGTTATGAACTGGATGACAATCGACCGATGAGTATCGGCAAAATGAAGAGTTTCTACGGGAATTTCGGCGTACTGGTGCGTGCTTACACCTACATCCTGACCATGGGAGCAGAAGGATTGAAACACGCGTCCGAAATGGCGGTTCTCAATGCAAACTACTTGCAGGCACGCCTGAAAGATCATTTTAAATTGCCGGTGGACAGCATATGCAAACACGAATTTGTACTGGGCGGACTGAAAGGTGACCTGAATGTATGCAGTACACTTGACGTTGCGAAACGCTTGCTCGATTACGGCTATCATCCGCCGACGGTCTATTTTCCTTTGATTGTACCAAACGCCATTATGATTGAACCGACTGAAACCGAAGGCCTTGAAACTTTGGATGCTTTTGCGGACACAATGATTCTGATCAGTGAAGAAGCGGAGACATCGCCTGAACTTTTGAAAAATGCGCCGACGACAACCGTTATTCGACGTGTGGATGAAGTTCTTGCCGCGAGACATCCGGTTGTAAAATGGGAGCGTGAAGGTGAACAGTAATTCAATAAAGCGCATTGCGGTAATAGGCGGCGGTCCGGGTGGATATGTCGCCGCGATCAGGAGTGCGCAAATCGGTGCGGAAGTAACCGTGATTGAAAAACGTGCAGTGGGGGGAACATGCCTCAATGAAGGCTGTATTCCCACAAAAACGCTCTATAGAAGCGCTGAACTTGCACGGACTTTTCCTGAGCTTGAAGCCTTCGGCATTAAGGCGCAGGGATTTGATATTGCAATGGATCGCATTCAGGAACGAAAAGACGAAGTGATCGGGCAACTCAAGACGGGAATCGAAACACTGCTGCGTCAAAATGGGATTGAGTATATCAGGGGTACGGCGACTTTTGAAGACGCACATACCCTGATTGTGGAATCGGACGAAGGATGTACGATGCGTACATTTGATGCATTTATCATTGCAACGGGATCGATTCCGATGATCCCGCCTATAGACGGTGCCGAACTGCCGGATGTTCTGACGAGCAGTTCAGCGCTGGAACTGGAAGCGGTGCCGAAACGACTTGTCGTTATCGGCGGGGGCGTCATCGGCATGGAACTCGCTGAAATCTACAACGCTTTCGGTACGGAAGTAACGGTTGTAGAATTCGCAGATCAACTGCTGGGGCGGATTGATGCGGAGCTTTCGAAACGGTATGCATCCGGTCTCAAAAAACGCGGTATTACAGTTTATAAACGCACGCGAGCGGAAGCCATTGAGTCAAACGGAGACCATCTTTCGGTGTTATGCCGCAAGGAGGGGGAAGACGCATTTGCTTTGGAAGGCGACAAGGTTCTTTTATCGATCGGACGCCGACCGAATGCTGTCGATCTCGGACTCGATCGCGCGGGTGTTGAATGGAATGCAAAAGGCATTGCAGTAAACGCACACTATCAATCGTCTCAACCGCATATCTATGCGGTGGGAGATGTCAACGGCATCTGTATGCTGGCACATGCGGCGTCACATCAAGGGGTCTATGCCGCCGAACACCTGTTGCTCGGTGCGGCGAATCATGAGATGGGCCCGGTGCCAAGCTGTATATTTGTGTTCCCCGAGATGGCATCTGTAGGCATGACGGAAGAGGAAATCAAAGAAACGGGAATGCCTTATAAGAAAAGTAAATTTATGCTCGGGGCAAACGGGAAAGCGCTTTCCTTAGGTGAACCGGAGGGCATGATTAAGGTTTTGTCGGATATGGATGATGTCTTGCTGGGCGTTCATATAATGGGAGCGCATGCATCGGATCTCATTCACGAAGCGGCACTTGCCATCACAAACGGCCTAAAAGCCGACGCTGTAGCTAAGACAATTCACGCACATCCGACGCTTTCGGAAGCCTTTGCGGAGGCTGTTATGGGGCTGGACGGCCTGGCACTCCACATGGCTCCGGTAAAGAAAAAATAACGAGGAGTGTGCAATGAAATTTGATTTAATTGAAAAGAATGACCCTGAACTCTTTGAGAGTATGGCGCTTGAAATGAAACGCCAATCGGGCAATATAGAGCTGATTGCTTCTGAAAACTTTACGAGCAAAACCGTTATGCAGGCGATGGGATCGCATTTGACCAACAAATATGCCGAAGGCTATCCCGGAAAACGCTATTACGGCGGATGCGAGTATGTCGACATCACTGAAGACCTCGCAAGAGACAGAATGAAGGCGCTCTTTGGTGCCGATCACGCCAATGTTCAACCGCATTCCGGTTCTCAGGCAAATATGGGCGTCTACATGGCTGTTCTTGATCCGGGAGACAAAGTTCTCGGCATGAATTTGGCCGATGGCGGGCACTTGACACATGGGAGCCCGGTAAACTTCTCCGGAAAAATTTACAACTTTATTTCTTACGGTGTCGACAGTGAAGGGTTCATTGATTACGATGCACTGAGAGAACAAGCCGTTGCCGAAAAGCCGAAAATGATCGTCGCAGGCGCCAGCGCGTACTCGCGAACCATTGATTTTAAACGCATTCGTGAAATTTGCGATGAAATCGGAGCGATGATGATGGTCGACATGGCGCATATCGCAGGTTTGGTTGCGACCGGACATCATCCGAGTCCTGTTCCGTATGCGGACTTTGTTACGACGACGACGCATAAAACATTGCGCGGACCTCGCGGCGGTGCGATTCTGTGCAAAGAACAATACGCTAAAGCCATTGATAAGGCAATCTTCCCGGGCATCCAAGGCGGTCCGCTTATGCACATCATTGCGGCAAAAGCGGTTTGCTTCAAAGAAGCGATGTCTGATGAGTTCAAAGCTTATCAGGGTCAAGTGGTCGCCAATGCAAAAACGCTTGCACAAGCGCTTATGGACAGAGGCTTTAAAATCGTATCCGGCGGTACGGATAACCACCTTCTCCTGATCGATCTTAGAAATAAGGGCGTCACAGGAAAAGATGCCGAAAAATTGCTGGATTCTGTCGGCATTACAACCAATAAAAACACCGTTCCGAACGAAACGGCAAGCCCGTTTGTGACCAGTGGAATCCGAGTGGGGACTCCTGCCAGCACAACGCGTGGTTTTGGCAAAGCGGAAATGGTGGAAATTGCGGATATCATCAATTGGGTTATTGAAAATCGCGAAGGCGATCTCGACCCGGCACGTGCGCGAGTTAAAGCGCTCTGCGACCGATTCCCGCTGTATGACTAAAAAAACGATATAACGCTTTATAAGACCTCCGGAATCTGATTCGGAGGTCTTATTTTTTTGCACACATTGATTTTACAGGCCACAGTGTATTTATTTTACAGGGGATAAGGTATAATAAAAATGAAAGAAACAAGAGGAGGGGCGTATGGATTACACAACCGTATACACCTTTTACGGCATGCTCCACGCGGGGCTTATTGTGTTATGCATTCTGTTTTCCGCGGCTTTTAACGGGTATCTTGTCACCAGAGCGCGGTTTGGGCGGCAATTGTGGACCTATTTATCGGTTCAAATGGTTCTTCTCGTTTGGCTTGTGGTGAAAATACTCACCTTTACGGCACCGGAACCGGTATTAGTCGATCGCTATCAGTGGATTCAAAGATTTCTGGCCGCTGTGCTGATGTTATTGCTCATGGGGGTATTATACAGCCTATATAGGCAGAAAACCGACCGAAAAATACAGGTTCTTTTCATCGCAATCATTGCGGCAATCGGCGGTGCGGTCCTTTATGATCGTTTGTCCGTTTCCGGATATACAACGGATTTTGTACCCGTTGTCAGTTTTATACTGTTTAATGGGTTTGCCTTTCTATATAGGCGACGCATTTTTATTGAACTTTCAGCGCTGTCGATTGACATGTTCATGGAGAGTTTGGAAGATGGGGTTATGATCTTTGACCGAAGCGGGGCACTAATCGATTACAATCAAAATGCCATCCAATTGACCGGACCGTTTGAGGCGGGTGAAACGTTGACCTCTTTTTTACATAAACTCCAAACAGCCGATAAAAGCGGACATATTCAGATGTTCGAAACGGACTTTCCGGTGGAAATATTTTTAAGCGGCGAGCGTTATTATTGGCTTCAAAAAACGGTTTCCACGGATCGCGGCGGGAATCCGATTGCAACTGTTTTCTTGTGCCGGAATGTAACAGAAAGAACATTGCGCCTGAGAGAACTTTCGGATAAAAATGATGAATTGGATCAATTGAATGCAGAACTGGAGAATTACATAGAAGTGGCGGCGTTGCTCGAAGAAGAACGTGAAAAAAGCCGTGTGGCGCGCGACATGCAACAAACTTTGCTGAAACGAATTACCAGGATTGAGTCCGAACTTCAAACCCTTCAAAAAAAGTGTTGTGAGGATGAAGACGTGATTTTAAAACAATTGGATGTATTGACCGAAAGCGGTCGGGAAACCATGGCAGATATTCGATCGACGGTGGAAAAGCTTGTGCGGCCTGAGGATGCCAAAGAAAGATGGGATGAGGCAAAAGATGATTTGGAAGGATGATCCGGAAGGGAGTGAATGCATTGATTAAAGTAGCGGTTGCGGACGATCAAGTGCTTTTGAGAAAAATGCTCTGTATGTTGCTGGAACAGGATGATGAAATTGAAGTGATCGGTGATGCCGGAGACGGAAAAGACATTCTAAACCTTTGCAGAGAACAGCACCCGGACGTCGTTTTGCTCGATATTAAAATGCCGTCACATGATGGTATTTACGCGCTTCAAGCCATTAAGCGGGAGTGCCCGAAAACCAAAGTCATCATGTTGACAGCCTTCGGAGATGAAAAAAATGCTCTGAAGGTGTATAAAGACGGTGCAGACGGCTATATTCTTAAAGAAGTCAAACCGAACTTGCTGACAATGACAGTTAAGTGTGTGGCAGGCGGGCTTTTTGTGATGCACGAAAGTGTAAACGGCTATTTGCGTGGTCAAGTGGGTGAGACCGTAACGGAACGCATAGAAACCATCGAGAACATCTATGATGATTACGGTCTGGACCGAGTCGATCGAAAAATCATCCGCTTGCTGATCGGCGGAAAGACGAATAAAGAAATCGGCGAAACGCTTAATTTTTCGGAAGGGACGATCAAGAATCGCGTTTCCCGAATTCTGCATGTTACCAATCAAAAAGACCGGACTCAACTGGCTGTTTTTGCACTTCAAAATGATTTGGTGTGAACGGAAACGTCGCATTGACACAAAAGCCGCGATCATCAAAAGAACCGAATGTAACCGAACCGTTTAGGGCCTCCAGACGCGATTCAATGCCAAGGAGGCCCATGCCTTTTTTGACTTCCGGACACCCGCGACCGTTATCGATGATAAAAAGTTCCGCGTGATCCGGTCGAAATCTCAAAATAACGTGAATTTCATCGGCATGCCCATGGCGAATGGCATTTGTAAGGCTTTCGCGACAAACTTTATAGAGGGCATCTTTATAGGCGACGGCCGTTTCGGGTGGCAGGATGGGCATTTCTCCCGAATGGGTAAAATCCACTTTCACAGAAGCGGAACGGACGGTTTCAAATAAGGCGTCGAGTTCGTCGGGAAGATTAAACACTTCGGCTTCAGGGGATGAAAAAACAGACAGAATATTGGAGAGACAATCTGCCAAAATGGCCTGAGATTCGGATAAACAAAGTGAGAATTCTTCTTTGGACTGACGGAGTGCAAAGCGGGCAACTTCCAAAAGTGATATGACCAGCACAACGGAGTGACCGAGAATATCATGCATTTCTCCCGCAACGGCATTGCGCGTTTTGACAATGGCGAGACGACGCGTGATGAACGCCTTTTCTCTGAGTTTTTTATTCATCGTATCAAGCAATTGATTTTTTTCTTCCAGCTCGCGAAGCAAATGTTGTCTCTGGGTGATGTCGGAAAAGCGAATGGCATAGCCGATGAGATGCCCCCGAAAGGCAACCGATTTGCATTGTATTTGTATGTGGCGGCCGTTTTGGCAGTCACAGATGCGATTGCAAGCGGCCGAGACATCCGGCAAAAAATCAGCGGATTCATATCGGAGCGGTAGATTTCCGGTATAAAAAGGTAAATCGGGCAAGAGGGTGATGAATGTATCGTTGAAATCAATAATGTGTCGCTGAGCATCAATGAGGAGAATGCCTTCGGGAATGTGTTTTAAAACATGCCTGCGGGCAATTTTTATATCGTCAAAAAATCGAAATTTAAACGTGGCAAAAGCGAAGAGCATTAAAGAAAGGTTACAGGCAATCGGCGTGATATCAAACGGCGGTTCAAAACCGAAAATGCGCTCGAACCAGTTGAAAATGTAGAGCATATTGGCTGCAATCGGAAAGAGGATGGCCATGCCGTAAAGTTGTGCCCGGATGCGCTTTTCACCGAATTCTTTTCGAAACCTGCCGGCACACAGGAGTGTCCCGGCGAGAATCAAGGCATAGTTATAAAACTGATGAACATAAAAGACCGGGCCGAAGCTGTCACCCCAAAAGTCAAAGTGGGCATAAAACAGATGGTGAAAAGGGTTGGTGGCAAGAATGGTCAGAAATGCTGCCGGAGGGACGGATAAGAGCACGA
>JASUTA010000050.1 GCA_030445805.1 Clostridiales bacterium | reverse complement strand
CTGTTTTATGCGGAAGCAATGGACAATAACTTGGTTGAAGATGCGGCTTTTTTGGAAGAGTTAAATCGCGCCAAGGAAGGCCTGCTGAGACAATACAATATCAGAAAATTAATTGAAAGCGTTCAAGTTACTGAAGAAGAAGCGGAAGCTTTTTATAAAGAAAACCAAGACAAATTTGTCGGACAAGCGACGGTTGAAGCCTCACATATCTTGGTGGATACACTCGAAGAAGCCGATCGAATCCGCAAAGAAATTGCCGAAGGTCTCGATTTTGCGGAAGCGGCAAAAAAATATTCAAGTTGCCCGTCAAAAGCACAAGGCGGCAGTTTGGGAAGCTTCGGTCGCGGGCAGATGGTTCCCGAATTTGAAGAAGCGGCTTTCAGCATTGCAGAAGGCACAGTATCCGAACCGGTTCAAACGCAGTTCGGTTATCACCTCATTTTGAAGACCGGTGAAACGTCACCCGAATCTCAAACGTTTGAGGACGTTAAGGACAACATTTACCAACAATTGTTGGTTCAAAAACAAAATAAAACCTATGTAGACAAAGTTGAATCGCTCAAAAGCAAATACGATATAGAAAGAATGTAAGTGAGGGAAGCTTCACTGAGAGAAGGAGCGGCAAACGTGTTTATCAAAGATTTAAAAATCGGCGAAGAGGTGACCGGATTTTTTCTGGTCAAAGCTAAAAATGTAAAAACTTCAAGCGCCAATAAACCTTATATTGATTTTACCTTTCAGGACATTACAGGAGAAGTCAATGCCAAACTTTGGGATGCAAAGGGCGACATAGAGACGCTCTACAATCCCGGAACGGTTGTTAAAGTTCAGGCCAGTGTCACACAATGGCAGCAGTCGGTTCAGCTCAAAATCATTAAGATCAGAGCGGCAGAACCGGCGGACAACGTGGATTACGATTTATTCATTCCTACAGCTCCGATTGATGCAGAAACCATGTTAAATGAGATTTTGTTTTTCATCGACAAAATGGAAAATGAAGCACTTAAAAAACTGGTACTGGCTGTTCTGGACATCTACAAACCTAAATTGATGTTTTATCCGGCGGCAAAGTCCAACCACCACGCGATCAAAAGTGGGCTTCTGTATCATATTATCAGGATGCTCAGATCCGGGGATGCGCTTTGTGAGGTCTATAAAAATGTCAATCGGGACTTGGTTTTCGCCGGGGTCATTCTCCATGACATGGAAAAAATCAATGAGATGAGTGCTACGGAAGCCGGTGTGGTAGAAGATTACACCATGGAAGGTCAATTACTCGGGCACATTATCATGGGCATTAAAAAAATTGATCAAATCGGACGCGAGCTCGGTATCGATCCTGAGCTGTCTCTCTTGGTTCAGCATATGATTTTATCGCATCATTATGAGCCGGAATTCGGCAGCCCCAAAAAACCGATGATTCCGGAAGGTGAAATGTTGCATTATCTCGATATGTTGGATGCGAGAATGTATGACATGAACAAAGTGCTTAAGGATCAACCGGAGGAAACGTTTACAGATCCGGTATTTGTCCTGGATCGACGACGCATGTACAAATCGAAATACGGACAAAGCGAATAAGAATTAAAGTGAATCAGAATGAATGTTCAAAAAATATAAAAGCGCAGTTCCTCAAACGGAAACTGCGCTTTTTTTAATTATACCGTGCGTTCAATGACGCCTTTTAAAGCGTCTTCGACTTCGGCAGCTAAGCTTTGCAAGGTTTCTCCGCCGGGAAGACTACCGATCAGTGCGGTAGGGGCGGGCATGCCGACTTTAACGCCCTTGTCCGTATCGTAAACGGCAACTTTGCAGGGCAGAAAATAACCGACTTGCGGATTTTCCGAAAAAACTTTTTGAGCTTTTGCAGGGTTACAGGCTTCAAAAATCCAAAAATCCTTTTCGATAGGCAATCCCTTTTCCGCCAATTTGTCTTTAAAATTCAAAGACCAGAGGACGCCGAAACCAACTTCAGAAAGATAAGATTTCAAACGCTCGATGGTCGTTTCAAGGTCATAAGAACTCGTTTTTTCAAAAATCATAGTCATAGGTGCATCACTCCTTTATCAGGGTCTATACGTTTTTAAACGATTTAAAAGTGGATGTCTTATATGTACCCCAAATTTCTTTCGACACACTAAAAATAAAAAACGCGCCTTAAAAAGACGCGCGAGTGGTTGAACATAAGATTATGCGTTCTCTTTGCCGAGACAGCACTTTTTATACTTTTTACCGCTACCGCAAGGGCAGGGATCATTTCTTCCGACTTTGTGTTCAATTCGAACCGTCGTTGAATCCGAATACGCTCTTTTGATTTCCTTTTGTTGCTCCGGTGAAAGGATATCGTCCCAAGCGGGAAGGGTATAGAGCCATTCAGCTTTCGCCTTGTGCATGTTGAAATAAAGTTTTTCAAAATCAATGGTTAAATCCAGTGCCGTTTCCTCTGTAACGCTTTCGAGGTCAACGGGTTCTGTTAAGCTCGTATTAATCCCGTCGATAAAACCGAGGGCGAGAACCGGTGTCAATTGGTGTGCTTCTCCGAATGAAGCGAGTGTTCCGGTGAGCTTTGTCTCTTTTGCTTCGAGAAGGCCTTCATAGATGGTTTTTTCTTGTGCGAGATAATTGTTCCAAAAAGTGTCGGCTTGGGTCTTGTTCATACCCTTTCCTTCGAGCAAATCATTCCATTCACTGTACAAAGACATATTCATTCTCCTTTTCTGTAAAACCCAAAAATAAGTTTATCACACGCACGAAATGGTTTCAACCGCTATCTTTTTTTGTTATAATCAAGAGTGTTAGGAAAAGGCATAACGAAATGACGTGTTTTGAAAGGAGACGGTTTATGGACCAAAAAGCGGAAGCTTTGAATCGATTTAGAGCCGCTGAAGAAAAAAGCAAGGCAATCGCCTACGCGACTTCCATTTTGTTCTGGGACGCATCCACGGGAGCGCCGAAAAGCGGTGCCGAGGCGCGAAGCCGATCCATCGGAACGTTGAGCGGATTTGAGTACGAAATGCTGGTCAACGATCAAATGAAGCAGGACCTGGAACTCCTTTCCGAGCAGTTGGATACACTGGAGGAAATTGATCGCCGCCGCGTCATAAATGTGAAAAAAGCATACGACCGGTTGATGAAAATCCCTCAAGACGAATACGAGCGCTTCAGTGCACTTACTTCTAAATCCGCTACGATTTGGGAGGAGGCAAAAGAAGCCTCTGACTTTGAACGATTTAAACCTTATCTTGAAGAAATCGTCGGCTATCTTCAAAAATTTACAGAGTACTGGGAAGTTAAAGGAAATCCTTATGATGCTTTTATCGACCAGTACGAGGAAGGTATGACGGCGGAGAAATTGGATGTGTTTTTCGGTACGCTCAAAGAAATGCTCGTGCCGCTCATTCAAAAGGTCAATCAAAAAAAAGACAGCATCGACGACAGCTTTTTAAGGAGGCATTATCCGACGCAAGATCAGGCAAAACTGTCTGTCGATATGCTGGATCGCATTGGTTACGACCGGGCGCGCGGTATGTTTAAAGAAAGTGTTCATCCCTTTACGATGGGCGTGGACATTGATGACGTGCGTTTAACGACGCATTATTATGAAAATGATTTGAGATCGGCATTGCTCAGCTCCGTTCACGAGGGTGGGCATGCATTATATGAACAAAATATCGATCGTTCCCTGCAGGGAACAAGTTTGGCGACGGGCGCATCTCTCGGCATTCATGAGTCACAGTCCAGACTCTTTGAGAACAATTTATTTAAAAGCCGTTCGTTTTTGTCCTTCTATTATCCGAAAGTCAAAGAGACGTTTGAGGCGCAACTTTCGGATGTGGATTTTGAATCTTTCTATGCGGGACTGAACCGTTCGGTTCCTTCCCTGATTCGAACGGAAGCAGATGAACTGACTTATTGTCTGCACATTATGGTACGTTATGAAATTGAAGTGGGATTGCTCAACTCAACCCTTCGCGTTGAAGACCTGCCTCAAATTTGGAAAGAAAAAATGGCATCTTATTTGGGGGTTGTACCCGAAAATGATGCAGAAGGGGTGTTGCAAGATGTCCATTGGTCTGAGGGCATGTTTGGCTATTTTCCGACTTATGCGATCGGAAGCGCCTTGGCAGCACAACTTGAACATGCGCTTAGGAAAGAAGTGGACGTGGATGCGTGTCTGAGCAGAGGTGATTTCGCACCGATTAAAGCATGGCTCGGAGAAAAAGTACATCGATTTGGGGCTTTAAAAACACCGGAAGAAGTTGTCCTTTACGCCACGGGAGAGCCACTCAACCCGCGTTATTACGGCGCATATTTGACTAAAAAATATTCAGAACTTTATGGATTGGATTAGGAGGAACTCACGATGCAATTAAAAGGAAATTTATTGGTCGCACAAGGCGGCGGGCCGACTGCGGTTATCAATCAATCGATGGTGGGCGTTGTTCTTGAAGCGAGAAAATATGCTCAAGTCGAGCGCATTTACGGTGCTGTACACGGTGTGGAAGGTATTGTTAATGAAGAATTTATAGATTTGACTAAAGAAACGGCTGAAAATCTTGAAGCCGTAGCGGCTACGCCGTCTTCGGCATTGCTTTCCACGCGCGTTAAACCGACGCCCGAATTTTGTCAAAACATGTTTGAAGTTATGAGAGAACATAACATTCGATTTTTCTTTTATATCGGCGGAAACGACTCTTCCGATACGGTGCGCATTGTCAATGAAGAAGCGGAAAAACACAACTATGACTTCAGAGCCATTCACATTCCTAAAACGGTGGACAATGATCTCGTGATCAACGATCATACACCGGGATTCGGCTCGGCTGCACGGTATGTGGCGTCTGCTTTTGCAGGGATCAATTATGACAACAGAGCGCTTTCCGGTGTTTATATCGGCGTCATCATGGGCCGTCATGCCGGATTCCTCACCGGGGCTTCCGCACTCGGACGCGTTTATGAGAGTGACGGACCGCATCTCGTTTATTTCCCTGAACGCGCTTTTTCCATCGACAAATTTCTTGATGATGTAAAAGACGTCTACGACAAATACGGCCGCTGTATTATTGCGGTTTCGGAAGGCATCCAAGATGCCGACGGAACACCGATTGTTTCGAAACTTCAAGAAGTCGTCGAAAAAGATGCCCATGGGAATGTGCAGCTTTCCGGAACAGGGGCTTTGGGAGATTTGCTTGCTGATGAAATCAAATTAAAACTCGGGATCAAACGGGTTCGCGCCGATACACTCGGTTATATGCAACGTTCTTTCCTCGGTTGTGTCTCGGATGTCGATCAACTTGAAGCGAGAGAAGCGGCAGTTCGCGGCGTGCAATACGCATTGCTTGAAGATATGGACGGATCGGTTGTCATCGAACGCAAAGGCAATTATGCCGTTGATTACCGTTTGGTTGAACTTTCGGAAGTTGCGGCAAAGACGAAACATATGCCGGATGAATTCATCAACGAAGCAGGCAACAATGTGACCGATGCATTTATTGCATATGCAAAGCCTTTGATCGGCTCGGGCTTCAACTCAGGTGCGCGCCTCAGAGCACCTAAAGTCGAAAAAATCTTAAATCGTTAAAATCTTAAATCGCTAAAATTTAAAGTGATAAAATGTATCAAATGATCTCGTACTCGGGGTGCCAATAGGCACCTCGTTTATTTTTAAAGGGACTTGAAACAAAAGAATATAAAAAGCCGTCTTACTATAGGGGATTTATCCCGGAGACGGTTTTTTTGTTTTAGAATATAAATTTTTTGTCATACATAAAAAAAAGTCTCTGTATCCCGTTTTAGAGGATGAAATATTCTCGGAATTTGTCTATAATATAAATAATGTGAATGTGTTGACAGCATTGGAGGAAAACTGTGAAATTTATAAAGGGGCTTGTGCTTCTTATCCTATATATAGGCGTATTGGGGTTGTTTTGGGTATACTATGAACAGCTCCCGGTAGATATTCCTATTCAAGCGATTTTTTCAAATGTGGCTTCGGGCCAAAAGTCGGATGGGACAGGCGAGATGGGTGAAAGAACCGAAGCGACAAGTGAAACTGCTGAAGAAGAAACGAATGCGGGTGATCTGGCGCAAGGACAGGCTGTAGAAGAGAGTGTTCAAAATCCGAGGGCACATCTTTGCCGAACACCTGCCGAAGAGATGTTCCGCAATACGGCATATGCTTTCAATACAGATGACAGATGGCTCGGAAATGATACGCTGACGGAAGTGGACGAAACGATCGGGGAGTGGGCGCAAGCAGAAGAGGATTATTTTTCAGATGCGGCTTTTATCGGCGATTCGAGAACGCAAGGGTTTCAAATCCAATCCGGAATTAAACAGGGGACATTTTTGACGGCTAAGGGACTGATGGTTGACACGGCTTTTACCAAACCCGTCGTGGATTATCAAGGCGAAAAGATTCCCGTCGTGGAAGCCCTTCAAAAACAAAAATTTGGGAAAGTCTATGTCATGCTTGGCGTTAACGAACTTGGATGGCCTTATGAGCAGACGTTTGTAGACACTTACAGCAAACTCATCGACAGCATTCAGGCGGCGCAGCCGGATGCAACCGTATACATTCAGTCGATTATACACGTCAGTGAAGCAAAATCTTCAAAAGACGCTGTTTACAACAATGCAAAAATCAACCGTTTTAATACACTGATTCGCGATCTTGCAAAAGAAAAAAATGCAGTCTATCTGGACCTCAACACCGTCCTATCGGATGATGCAGGTAATCTTTTTGCCGATGCAAGTACCGACGGTGTTCATTTGAATCCGAAGTACTGTAAAATTTGGTATGACTATCTTAAAGATCATGTGTGGCAGGGCCAATTTTAGAAAGGGGACATTGACGTGAAAGCAACATTGACATTTATAAAGATTTTACTCCTTATTTTAACGATTGCAATCGTGAGCGGCGGATGCCAAAATCAGGATGAGGTGTCTCTCGACCTTCAAAAAATTGCGGATGCCCTGATGACTCAAATTCAGTTTGATGATACACTGTATCCTGTAGACAGTGATTTGCTCTCCGTTTTGGTCGGGATAGATGCTTCCGAGACCAGTGAGGCCATTGCATATGCAGGTACCGGAGCGACGGCGGAAGAAATCGTTCTGCTGAAATTTGGCGATGAAGACGGTGCAAAAGCAGGATATGATGCACTCGAAGCACATCTTCAATCTCAAAAATCCGATTTTGAAGACTATGTGCCGGCGGAAGTTGCGCGTATTGATGCCGCTACTTTAGAACGGCAAGGTACCTATGTTTTACTTTGTGTGACATCTGAGTCGGCAAAGGCCGAAGAAATTTTTAAAGAAGCGGCAGAACTTTGATATCTCGTTAAAAGAGCAGCGCCGGTGCGCGGGCTTATGAATAAAAATGATAATGAAAAAAGATTGGGGAACGCTATGCAGTTAAAGGCATTGATAGGATCAGCCGGGCAACCGGTAACGCTTCACGGCGTTAAATCGGATTTTGATTGTGACATAAAAGGTCTTGCGTATCACTCGGGGCGCGTTAAGTCCGGAGATATGTTTGTGTGTATAAAGGGTTACAAAACGGATGGACATCGCTATTTAAAACAGGCGGTTGCCTCCGGTGCGGTTGCGGCGATCGTCGAATCGTTTCAACCGGATGTCGACATTCCGCAGTATGAGGTGAAAGATTCCAGAGCGGCATTGTCGGCTCTGGCAGCGGCATTTTATGCGTATCCGTCTAAAAAAATGAAAATGATCGGCATTACGGCGACGAACGGGAAAACGACGACCTCGTATATGACCAATTCCATTTTGGAAGGCAGCGGACTTAAAACCGGTCTCGTCGGCACAGTCGTTATCAAAATTGATGACAAGAGCATTGCGTCTGAGCTTACAACACCGGAATCGCTGGATTTGCAACACTATTTGGCAGAGATGGCATCTGTCGGCGTGTCACATGTGACGATGGAAGTCTCGTCATCGGCGCTGGAACTCAAACGGGTTAATGATGTCGCCTATGACATCGTTGCACTGAACAATATCAGCAGAGAGCACATTGACACCCATGGCTCGTTTGAAAAATACTTCGGATTTAAATCGAGCTTGATCACCAATGCCTCCGAAAAAGCGTATGCGGTGCTGAACTTAGATGATGCGTATTCGGCTTCTCTGATTGAAAAGACCAAAGCACGTGTTGTCACTTTCAGCGTAAAAGGCAACGCGGCAGACTTGTGCTGTGAAAATTTAGACCTCACCACCGGAAGAGGCCGTTTTGACGTGCGGTTGACCCGTGCGCTTGATGGCATTGCCGAACCGATGACCTTTCATGTCGATTTGTCCGTTCCCGGTTTGCATTCCGTTTACAATGCGATGTCTGCGATTGCCATTGCCCTGTTGAACGGTATCGGCGTGGAAGACATTCAAGTGGGACTCAAAGGATTTAAGGGCGTCGAAAGACGGTTTGAATTTATTTTTGAAAATGGATTTATCATTGTAGATGACCATTTTGCCAATGCGGGTAATATTGATGTGACATTGAATACACTTGATTTCATGCAGTATAAAGACCTTCAACTCGTTTATGCCGTTCGAGGCAGCAGAGGTCCGACGGTCAATCGTGAAAATGCCGAAGCCATTGAAAAATGGGCAAAGAAGCTTGGATTTAATAAGGTCATTGCAACCAAAAGCGTTGAATCGGTTACAGAAAAGGATGAAGTTTTGGAAGATGAATTGCGCGTTTTCATGGAAGTGATGGACAGAGCCGGTATTTCGGTGACTCTTTATGATACCCTGAAAGAGGCGGTTGCATCCGGTGTGGATGCGGCAGAACCCGGTGATCTGGTGCTGCTTGCAGGATGTCAGGGAATGGATTTCGGAGCGGAAGCGGCTTTGAGACATTTGGCGGAGACGCATCCCGAGTATGACAAAAAAACGCTGTTTGCGCCGCTGAAAACGCGTGTTGCAGGCATAACCGATCGAAATTTTTAAGTATAATCGGCAGTCTCGGGTGCTTTGAGACTGCCTTTTTGGAAGGATAGGTACAATATGTGCGGATTTGTAGGATTTATGGGTGGAACGCTGGGTGATGCCAGACGGGAAACCATTCAAGTGATGAGCGACACCATTGCTCATCGCGGCCCCGACAGTGAGGGGCACTATCACGACGACGAATTCTCAGTCGGTTTTCGACGATTGAGTATTATAGATTTATCAGAGGAAGCCAGCCAGCCGATGCACAATGAAGACGGAACGATTACACTTGTTTTCAACGGCGAAATATACAACTTCGAAGCGCTCAGGGCAACGCTCCTGGAAAAGGGCCATGTGTTTCACAGCCATACGGACAGTGAGGTTTTGATTCATGGCTATGAACAGTATGGGACGGATATTTTGAAACATTTGCGCGGCATGTTTGCCTTTGCAATATGGGACGCCCCAAAAAAGAGGCTTTTTATTGCGCGCGATTTTTTCGGAATCAAACCGCTTTATTATACGCGAAACACCGAAGACGGTGCTTTTTTGTTTGGTTCTGAAATCAAATCTTTTCTCAAATATCCGGGATTCAACAAAGCGGTGAACCCGGATGCATTGCGCGCGTATCTTATGCTTCAGTATTCGGGCGGAGATGAAACTTTTTTTAAAGGCGTTTACAAACTCCGACCGGCACATTACCTTCTCCTTGAAAACGGAGAGACATCGATCGTACCATACTGGCATAACACGTATTCAATCAAAGAGGGCAGTTTGAAGCACAGCATTGATCAAATCAACGACGTCATGCGTGAATCGGTGGCATACCATAAAATCAGTGATGTCAAAGTAGGTGCATTTTTGTCCGGCGGGATAGATTCGAGTTATGTCACGGCGCTTATGGGACCGAACGAGACTTTTTCCGTGGGCTTTTCCGATTATGAAGACATGTTTGATGAAACCAAACATGCGCAAGCGCTTTCGGAGATACTCGGCATGGAGAATCATAGGAAGATGATCAGTGCCCAGGAGTGCTTTGATAAGTTGCCGACGATTCAATACCATATGGATGAACCGCAATCCAATCCGTCTTCCGTTCCGCTTTATTTCTTGGCACAATTGGCGAGAAAACATGTAACCGTTGTTTTGTCGGGAGAAGGTGCCGATGAAATTTTTGGCGGCTATGTGTGGTATGAAGATTCCAAGGCGGCGGATTTCTACGAAAAGTTGCCGCGTACACTGAGAAAGACTTTTAGAAAAGCGGCGGAAGCATTGCCGCAAAATCGTGCGACGCGTTTCTTTATCAGAGGCGGAATGCCGGTGGAAGAGCGTTTTGTCGGACAGGCAAGGGTCTTTGAAGATGCAGAAGCCCTTCAAGTTCTCAAACCGGATTACAGAAAGGGACCGTCCGCATTCGATTTGACGGCGCCGATTTATAAATCCGTCAAGGGTGAAGACGACTTGACGAAAATGCAGTATTTGGATCTTCATTTATGGCTTCCGGGCGATATTCTCCTCAAAGCGGATAAAATGAGTATGGCGCATTCTTTGGAACTGCGCGTTCCGTTTTTGGATAAAGAAGTAATGAAAGTGGCATCTGCCTTGCCTAAAAAGCATCGCGTTGAAGGCAAGGAAACAAAAAAAGCGCTCAGAGCGGCAGCTTTATCCGTCCTGCCGGAAGAATGGGCCAAACGACCGAAAGTCGGGTTCCCGGTTCCGATTCGGCACTGGATGCGTGAAGAAAAATATTATAAACTGATAAAAGAACGATTTGAGAGCACGGCGGCGGCACAATTCTTTGAAGTCCCTAAATTGCTCGAATACTTGGATGGACATTATTCCGGAAAAGGCAACTATGCGCGTCAAATTTGGACGGTTTACGTTTTCTTGACGTGGTACGGCGTATTTTTTGAAGACTTTGAGAGGGCATGAAATGAGAAATAACAGAAGAATGGGAAGAGAAAAGAAGCGATCGCCTCTTAAGGCCGTTTTGGCAATTGCCGTTTTAGCGGTCATCGGAGTGATTGTTTATAATAGTGGTATTTTGGTTGATTTGGGTGTTTTAAAAAGTGACATTCCCGATGATATCGGTATTGTCCCAAATGACCCGAGAGTGATTGAAAAAGTGGATGAAACCCTTGATCGAAATTTGATCAAAGATTCTGTAAACAGAGTACTCAATCTTGTCACCGGGACACCGGAGCAAGGGGTGTTGACCCTTTATCTTCAGGATCCGGCAAAGGATTGGGGAATTGACGGGGCTCAGTTTGAAATACAAAATGCCGTTACAGGAGAAGTTTTGGAAACGCTGACGACCGATGAAAACGGTTCGGCGACTTCTGCCCTTTTAGATTATAAGAAGGCTTATAAAGTGGTTCAGGTCAAGGCGGCGTCTCCTTATGAAGTATCGGATGAAACCGTTGTTTTTCTCATGAAGGCGGAACTGACGGAAATTCATTTTGAAAACAGCGTGCCGGAGTATGTAGCGGCCTACCACTTAAACGATAACAATACAGTTACTGTAGATGAAATCAATATGCCGATGACGGTGCTTCTTCAAGAGCCCGAACTTCCGAATGGATGTGAAGTTACAGCGCTGACGGCACTGCTCCATTACTACGGCTATCCGATCAGCAAGACCGACCTTTCGATGAATTTCTTGCCGAAAGCGCCTTTTTCATACAAGGACGGAAAACTTTACGGGCCTGACCCGAACGTCGCTTTCGGAGGCGACCCGAGCGATGCGCGCGGCTGGTTTGTTTATGCGGCACCGACGGCATTGGCGGGCAATCACTACTTGGCTTCCGTGAATGGACAACATGAAGTGGTTGATTTAACCGGTTCTACGCGAGAAGACATTATGAAATATGTCTCTTCAGGACACCCGGTGGCAGTGTGGGTGACGCGTGAACTTACGGCAGGTAATTTTACTTATGGCTGGTATTTAGAAGCGGACGACAGTTATTTTGAAGCGCCGACGAACCTCCACTGTATGGTGATACACGGTTATTCGGAAGCGGGACTCTATGTGATGGACCCTTTAAAAGGGGATATGATTTATGATCCGAATGATTTCTTTTCAAGTTTTGAAAGCCTCGGCAATCGCGCCATTGTCATAAAGGCGGTGGATGATGCAGAATAAGATGCTGGGGGTATTGGGTGGCATGGGGCCGAAAGCAACCTCGGTTTTTTTCGATCGCGTCATTGAAAGGACGGATGCGGATTCCGATCAAGCGCATGTTGATATGCTGATTATTAACCGTGCGACTATGCCGGACAGAACCCAAGCCATTTTAACCGGTGAAGCGGGTCCTTTTATTCATCAGGCGACTCAAGACCTAAAAGCGCTCGAACAGTTGGGTGCTTGTTGTGTTGCGATTCCGTGTAATACATCGCATTACTTTTATGAGACATTGTCCGGTGCGATTTCGGTTCCGATCATCAATATGGTTGAAGAAACCGTAAAAGTCATTGTCAATCAATACGGGCATCAATCGAGAATCGGACTGCTCGCGACAAACGGAACGGCAAAATCCGGCGTGTATGATGCCGCTTGCGAGAAATATGGGGTGCAATTGGTGCATCCCGATGAAGCGAGACAGCAGAAGACGATGGATATTATCTATGACATAAAATCCGGAAAATTGCCCGAACAAACGCAACCTTTTGAAACCGTTGCCGAGTATATGCTGGGAACTCTAAAGTGTGATGCCATGATTCTGGCGTGTACAGAACTGTCGCTGATCCCTTTGTCAGAATCTCTCAAACCGTATTGTGTCGATGCGATGGATGTCTTGGTAGAACGTTCAATAGAGGCAACGGGGAAATCGATAAAATTGAAATAAAGGCACTTAAATGGGGTATAGAAAAGGCAGGTAAAAGATGAAAATTGTTGTACTGGACGGATTTTCGCTGAATCCGGGAGATTTGTCGTGGGAGTCACTTGAAAAACTTGGTGACGTAACCGTTCATGAAAGGACCTACCCGGAACAATTGGTTGAATTTGCAAGAGAAGCGGAGATTCTTTTAACGAATAAGACACCGGTAAACGAAACGCATTTTGCGCAACTTCCAAAACTGAAATACATCGGAGTCTTGGCGACGGGGTACAATATTGTGGACGTTGATGCGGCGGAACGCAGGGGAATTATTGTCACCAATGTGCCGTCTTACGGCACACAAGCTGTCGCACAATATGTTTTTGCACACCTGCTTGAAATTTGCGGACGCGTTGCAATGCACTCTGATTTGGTGAAATCAGGACAGTGGAGTTTAAAAGAGGAATTTTGTTTTTGGGAAAAACCGCTCATCGAACTCTACGGAAAGACACTCGGAATCATCGGAACGGGAAGAATCGGACTGGAAACGGCTAAAATAGCGCAGGCCTTTGGAATGAAAGTATGTGCTTATTCAAGAACGGTCAAACCGGAACTGGAGACGGAAACGTTTCGGTTTGTTTCTCTGGATGAATTGTATGCGGATTCTGATGTGATTAGTTTGCATTGTCCTTTGACCGAAGAAACGCGTCATATGATTGATTCGGAAGCATTTTCTAAAATGAAGCAGGGTGTGATCCTTATCAATACATCGCGAGGCCCTTTAATTGATGAAGACGCTCTTGCTGAAGCACTGCAGAGTGGAACGGTTTCAGCGGCAGGGCTTGATGTGCTCAGCGTGGAACCGCCCCGTGCGGATCATCCGCTGTTTAAATTTGAAAATTGTAACATAACGCCGCATATTGCGTGGGCGCCTACTGAAACGCGCAAACGTCTTATGGGCATTGCCGTTAAAAACATTGAGTCCTTTTTAAACGGAAACCCGATAAATCGAGTCAAATAACCGTTTGATTGCAAAAAATCATTTGGAGGGATCGACGGGATCAGCGATCAAGGGACAGCAAAGCGAGGAGGTATCCATGGTAAATCAAATATTGGAACGTCAAAAGGCTTTTTTTAAAACGGGTGCAACACGGCCTCTGGTCTTTCGGTTGAACCAATTGAGCAAATTAAAGCGCGCCATTGAAACCTATGAATCCGATTTGATGACAGCGCTGGCACTGGATCTCAGAAAACCCGCATTTGAGTCTTATGCAACGGAAATCGGATTCGTGTTAAGCAGTATCGGGACGATTGAAAAGAACCTGGAAAAATGGATGAGAGATACAATGGTTAAAACGCCGATTTTTCAGCCGATGTCTAAAGGTTTTATTCGCAAAGAACCTTACGGAACAGTTTTAATTATGGCGCCTTTTAATTATCCGTTTCAATTGGCAATAGAACCGCTCATCGGTGCCATTGCAGCGGGAAATACCGCCGTGGTGAAACCTTCTGAATTTGCGGTTCATACAGAAGCGGTTTTGAAGCGCATGATCGAATCGACTTTTGAGCCGGAATATGTACAGATCGTGACCGGGGAGAGAGCCGTGGCGGAAGCGTTGATTCATGCGCCGTTCGACTACATCTTTTTTACGGGCAGTGTTCCTGTGGGAAAAGCGGTTATGAGAGCCGCCTCGGAAAATTTGGTGCCCGTCACACTTGAACTGGGTGGAAAAAGCCCGGCAATCGTACATGAAGACGCAGATTTGGAGGTCGCCGCAAAGCGAATTGCTTGGGGAAAATTTATGAATGCCGGGCAAATCTGTATCGCCCCGGACTATGTTTATGTTCATAAATCGGTTGAGAAGGCATTGATTGAAAAATTGACGGAAGCGGTTTTGGATTTCTATGGGCATTTTCCTGCTAAAAGCCCCGATTATTGCCGAATTATCAATCAAAAACACTTTGATCGTTTGGTTGGACTGATTGATCATGACAAAGTGGTTTTCGGAGGGCAGTACGATGCCGAAGACTTATTTATAGCTCCGACGATTATGCAAAATGTGTCTTGGCGGGATGTGGTGATGGCGGATGAGATCTTCGGACCGATATTGCCGGTGCTGACGTATGAACGTTTGGACGATGCTTTGGATCAGATTCAAGCGCACCCCAAACCGCTTGCCCTTTATATTTTTTCTGAAAGCGAAACCGTTCAGTCCCATGTCATTGACAGTGTTTCATTCGGAGGCGGATGTATCAATGATACCATTTCGCATGTTTCTGCCGCACAGCTTCCGTTTGGCGGCGTCGGAACATCCGGTATGGGGCGCTATCATGGCGAATCGAGTTTCCTAACATTTTCACATGAAAAAAGCATCCTTAAAAAATCGACTAAGCACGATTTGCCTTTGATTTATCCACCTTATAAGAATCGATTGAAATGGGTTAAAAAACTGATGAAATAGAATTGTTAAAGATGGTTGATCCCCTCTCTTTGTAGTTTGAAGAGAGGGGTTTTTATTTTGAAAATTTTGGGGAGAGTAGAAAAAAATAAAATAGGACTTGTAAGAAAATGTAAAAATATGATATACTTTTACAAGTGTTGTATTAAAATAAAGAGATCGCTCTTGTTGGGATAAAGAAAAGGGGGCCCTATGCGAAATAATCATGTCGAAATCATTGTAAAAGAAAGAGAAACAGAACGAGAAGCAGAACAATTTGAAAAAGTACATACCCTTCTTTTTGGGAAAGTGATAAAACGTCCGAAAAGCGTTGCAGGACAAGTGGTGCGT
>JASUTA010000049.1 GCA_030445805.1 Clostridiales bacterium | reverse complement strand
AAGTCTTTCCAAATATGCATCTCATGAAGATTATGAGCGCTTTACGGATTCTTTTGACGTCGTCGTTGAAAGAGGATGCGACATCGCCATTGAGACCATGGGCGGCATTGAACCGGCTTACACCTATGCAAAATACTTTTTATCCCATGGTATTCCGGTTATTACCGCCAACAAAGACCTTCTCGCCGAAAAGGGAGATGTTCTGTTCCCGCTTTCGGAGCAGAATAAAACACCGCTCAGTTTTGAAGCCAGCGTCGGAGGTGGCATTCCGATTCTCAAACCCCTCCGTGAATGTCTGGCCGGCGATCGCATCATCCGCATTGCGGGTATCGTCAACGGTACGACCAATTACATTCTCACTAAAATGCACCGTGAAAAATTGAGTTATGCGCAGGCATTGGAGCAGGCCCAGAAGAGCGGA
Organism: Clostridiales bacterium; assembly: GCA_030445805.1. Taxonomy (GTDB): domain Bacteria; phylum Bacillota; class Clostridia; order Peptostreptococcales; family Acidaminobacteraceae; genus JASUTA01. Next base: position 15,459 of record JASUTA010000049.1, on the reverse strand, counting down.
TTTGCCGAAGCCAATCCTCATTCGGATGTAGAAGGACTGGACGCCATTCGAAAAATTGCCATTCTGACCCGCATCGCTTACGGAAAGAGCGTCCGGTGGGATGCACTCCCCGCGGAAGGCATCACTGAAATCGATGCCGCCGATATTGCCTATGCAGAACAAAAGGACTACCGCATTAAGCTCGTTGGATTTTCAACCGAATATCCGCAAGGGGTATTTGCCGCAGTCATGCCGGTAATGGTGCCCCGCTCTTCTGTCTTTGCAACCGTCGACAATGAGTACAACCTCATTGAAGTGGAAGGCAGTGCGGTCGGGACCTTGCGCTTCTCGGGAAAAGGCGCCGGAAAATTTCCGACGGCAACATCCATTATGGGTGACCTCGTGGACTATATTCAAAATGCTAAGATCGAGCCGATTATTGCCATTGAAGACGCCACTACACTTGCGACAATTCCGGAACCTTCCGATTGGGTCATTCGCCTGAAAGGATCTTTTGATAAAAAAGCGATCTTGGAAGCGTTTTCCGATTACTCTCCGGAGCTGGATGACCTCGGGAACAGTTATTTAAAGATTGCGAATATTGCGGAAGCCCCCATGATCAAGATACTCAACCGCTTTGATGACTTAGACTGGAAGCGATATCTCATCTATGAGGATTTATCTTAAGAGAGGTTAAGAGAAAAACCTAAATTCACTTTTATAAGCACTTATGACTATTTAACAGCATATGAACATTTAACAGCATAAAAACACTTATTGGAGGCATGCTGAATGATTAAAATCAAGGTCCCGTCCACAACGGCCAATTTAGGCCCCGGATTTGACTGCCTGGGACTTGCTTTGGATCTTTATCAAGAAGTGATTATCGACAAAGCAACCGACGGGCAGAAGCAAATTGTCTGGGAGGGCGACACTCTTCTCCCCGACGATCAAAATCTCGTCGCCATCGCACTTGAACGCGCACTTTCTGAAATGGGCGCTCCCGAAGCCGGCTATCGATTGACCATGTGCCCTACGGAAATTCCGATTTCCAGAGGTATGGGCAGCTCTGCTGCCGCAATTGTCGCCGGACTCTACGCGGCAAACTATTTGCTGGACGGAAAAATGTCCAAAACACAGATGGTTGATATTGCCTGCGATATGGAAGGCCATCCGGACAATGTCGTCGCTGTCTTTACCGGAAATCTTTCTATTGCACTGATGTCCGACGGCAAACCGATCTACAGCACGATCGGTGTTCCCGATGATATTGTTTTCAAAGCCATTATCCCGGATTTTCCGCTTAAGACAAGCGCCTCTCGAAAAGCACTTCCCGATGTCTACACGAGAGCGCAATGCGTTCACAATATCTCACGCGTCAGCTTATTGATTCACGCCTTCCACGCGAGGGAATACGCGTTACTAAAAACGGCTCTCCACGATGAAATTCATGAGCCTTACCGCCTTCCGCTTATTGAAGGTGCCCCGCTTATATTTGAAGCCATCAAGTCAAATACACAAGCGTACGGCGCATTTATCAGCGGTGCCGGTCCGACTCTGATGGCCATCACAAGTCGTTTTGATGATACCTTTGACAAAGCGCTCAATCTCGATGCTCTGCCACTGAATCATCGCTGGAAAATCATCACCCTGCAGGCCAATAAGACCGGGGCAACCTACGAATACATGGAGTAAACGCTATGAAAATTATTGTACAGAAATACGGCGGCACCTCTGTAGGAACCACCGAACGCATTCAGAATGTCGCCAAACATATTATTGAGACAAAGCAAAAGGGATACGGCGTCGTCGTCACCGTATCCGCCATGGGGCACGCCACGGACCATCTCATTAAACTGGCGAAAGAAATCAACCCAAACCCGTCGAGACGCGAGCTCGACATGTTGTTGGCTACCGGAGAACAGACTTCAATTGCCCTGCTCGCCATGGCCATTGAAGCCCTCGGTGAAAAAGCCATTTCTCTCACCGGTTACCAATGTGGCATTGAAACCGATGAATTCTATTCCAAAGCGCGAATCAATGCCATACATACCGAGCGCTTGCGTGAAGAACTCGGTCAGGACAAAATTGTCATTGTCGCCGGATTTCAGGGCTCAACACCTCATGGTGACATCACAACTTTAGGTCGCGGCGGATCCGATACAACAGCTGTCGCACTTGCGGTTGCGCTTTCTGCAGAACTCTGTGAAATTTACACGGATGTCTACGGCATCTATTCTTCAGATCCCCGCAAAGTACCGGGGGCAAAACTCATGTCAAGCATCAGTTATGATGAAATTCTCGAAATGGCCAAACTCGGCGCAGGGGTCATGCATCCACGTTCCGTCGAACTGGCGAGAAAAAACAATATGCCGCTTACCGTCCGCTCCGCGTTCGACTACTCAGTGGCAGGCACTAAGATTGTAGAGGTGAATCCTATGGAAAAAGCACAAGTCAGAGGCGTTACTTTAGACGAACACATCGTTCGCATATCCGTTCCGAACGTACCGGACAGACCGGGCATTGCCTACAAACTCTTTTCTTCACTTGTCGGTTTAAATGTTTCACTTGATATGATTCTTCAGAATTTAAATCACGACGGTCTCAATGATATTTCGTTTACCGTACCGGATGAAGATCTGGATCGTATCATCCCAACCGTAGAAGCTTTCATCGACGAAGTCGGCGCATCTCCGCTCTTGATTAAATCCGATGTTGCCAAACTTTCCATTATCGGAACCGGTATCACTTCGGACGTCAAAATCGCTTCGGGACTCTTTGGGAAAATTTATGAGCTCGGCATCAATATCGAAATGATTTCGACCTCTGAAATCAAAATTTCCTGCATTATCGATCAAGACCAAGCACAAAGAGCCCTCCAAGAAGTGCATCGATATTTTGAACTCAACGGAACAACCGTGCACGCCGAAGAACAAGGCGCCTGATTTGCGAATCATCCCGAAAAACCGATAATAAGACTCAAAGCGCCGCTTTTGCGGCGCTTTTTATTTTTCCTTTTTGGAGACTTTATATGCAGAGATGTCCGTTTCATCATTTGCCGCATTCTCTTGTTGACTTCCGGTCTGTTCAGTTTTATACTGTAACCAGTGTTACATTATATCTTACTTCTTTTTGCATGTAACTCTGCTTTTTAATGGCTTGTTAACGCTCGTTTTGCTTTCATGAATAGGAGTTTTTATGGCTTCATTGGATTGGATTTTATTGAATTATACCCTACCGAAAGACCCTTCTCGAATTCGCGTCGGCATATGGCGAAAACTTAAACGAAGCGGTGCCGTTATTTTAGGGCAATCACTCTGGTACCTCCCCAAAAATGATTCCAATCAATCCTTTTTCAAAACTTTAGCTCAGGAGATTGAATCACTCGGCGGAACCGCGACGTTGATGAATGCATCGGCTCTGGATGAAATCACAGAACGCAGAATTTTGGATGCCTTTCAAAACGAGCGCAACGAAGAATATTCGGAACTTATTGAACGTTGCAATGCCTTGATCTCAGAACTCAAAAGTGAATCCGACAAAGGTAAGTTCACATTTGCGGAACTGGAAGAAAATGAAGACGAATTTTCAAAACTGACCGACTGGATGGCGCGCATAAAATCACGCGATTTTTCAAATGCGACTCTGCAATCAGATGCGGAATCGGCACTTGATCAAAGCCAAAAAGCCCTTCAAGAATTCTCAACCAAAGTTTATAACCATTCAATCTAAGAAGGAGATGCGCATGCTTAATATTGTATTCCTCGGCCTTGTCAGCTTTTTTACAGACATCAGTACCGAAATGGTCTATCCTCTGATTCCGCTCTACCTTACAGAAACGCTCGGTGCAACACCGGCCCTCGTCGGCATTATCGAAGGCATCGCGGAGAGTTTAGCCAGTTTGCTTAAAGTCTTCAGCGGATATATTTCAGATAAATACCAAAAGAAAAAGGCCCTCGCCTTTTCGGGTTATGCCACCGGTCTCTTATACAAAGTGGCGCTTCTCCTGTCGGTTTCATGGGTCGGTATCCTTGCTTCCCGTGTGATTGACCGCATCGGGAAAGGCATTCGAACGGCTCCGCGTGATGTTATGGTCAGTGAAAGCGCCTCGGCCAATGAAATGGGCCGCGCATTCGGCACTCATAAAGCACTCGATATGGCCGGTTCCGCCATAGGGATTTTAATCAGTTATCTCTTACTGACACAAACGGTCCACTACAAAAGTATCTTTGCGCTTTCTGCCATTCCCGCCCTACTTGGACTCTTCATGTTTTTCTTTATCCGTGAAAAAAAAGTCCCCCGCCCGCCTAAAGTCCGGGAAGCCTTTTGGAAAAACATCGGCAGACTCGATCAAGAATTGAAATTTTATTTATTTATTGCATTTTTGTTCACGCTCGGCAATTCTTCCAATACCTTTTTATTGCTTCGCGCGAAAAGCGTCGGCTTTACAGACGCCAGTGTTATTTTACTTTATTTGATTTTCAATTTGACCGCCTCGGCCCTCGCCATTCCGTTCGGAAAACATTCCGACCAAGTCGGAAGAAAGCGCATGCTGGTCATTGGATACTTGACCTTCTCCGTCGTCTACGCCGCGTTTGCACTTGCATCAAACTCAGGCGTCATCATTTTTGCTTTTATTGCTTACGGCGTCTACACTGCCATGATTTCGGGCGTTGAACGCGCTTACATCGCCGAGATTTCTCCGGCTTCGCTCAAGGGAACCATGCTTGGGCTTCACGCGACTTTGGTCGGGTTTGCCTTACTGCCCGCCAGTGTCATCGCCGGTCTCCTGTGGTATCGACTGGGAGCCTATGCACCTTTCATTCTCGGCGCCTTACTGTCTCTGATTTCAGCATTACTGCTTCAAATTTTCATGAAGAACCGTACCCCTAATGCCCCTTTAAAATAGAAGAGCCCCGTGCGGACTTAAACCGCACAGGGCCTTTTTTATTCTGCATGAAGCGATGCAGAAATTTGATCGAGTTCTTTCATCCACAATGTGTATTCCATATCCGAAGGCATCCGCCAGTCCCCTCTCGGCGATAAACTGACCGTCCCCACTTTTACCCCATCGGGAAGTGTGGAACGTTTAAACTGCTGGGTGAAAAAGCGTCTGTAAAAGACCTTCATCTGTTCGAGCAATTGTTTCGGTGCCAAATCGTCAAAAGCGCGCAGCAATTGAAAATAGATTTTTTCAGGTCCTGCTCCATTTCGCATCAAATGGTACAAAATAAAATCGTGAATATCATACTTACCGAGTTTTTCTTCCGTCTTCTGAACGAGGTTCCCGTTTTCATCCGGTGGCAACAGCTCCGGACTGATCGGCGTATCCAAAATATCTTCCAATACGGCTTTGAGTGCACCGCCTGCCTTAAAGGTCGCATACCATTGAACCAAATACTTTACAAGGGTTTTCGGAATGCTCGCATTGACATTGTACATGGACATGTGATCGCCGTTGTAAGTGCACCAACCGAGTGCAAGCTCCGAAAGATCACCGGTTCCGATGACGAGTCCGTTTTCTTTATTGGACAAATTCATCAGATTGGCTGTGCGCTGTCTCGCCTGAACATTTTCATACGTAATATCATGCAAACTCGGATCGTGATTCAAATCCTTAAACTGCTGTTCACAGACTTCATGAATGGGAATGGTCAGCGACGTTACGCCAAATTCCGCCATCAAACTATCGGCATTTCCTTTGGTTCTTCCCGTCGTCCCATATCCAGGCATGGTAACCGCAACAATATCTTTCGGATCACGCCCCAAATAGCGATACGCTTCTGCGGTAACGAGTAATGCCAGTGTGGAATCCAACCCGCCTGAAATTCCAAGAATCGAGCGCTTAATCCCCGTTTTTTTGAGGCGCGTTGCGAGTCCTATATACTGTATGCTGAAAATATCGCTCAGCAAGACTTTCCCGCGCTCAACACCTTCCCCATGAAACGGTACAAACGGGTACGCATTGATATGTCTCAAAATCGGTGATTCATAAAACGTTTCTTCCGAAGCCAATCCAACTGAGCCGGGGTGTGTCATCCGAATGTGGCGGCCGCCTAATCGGCTGTCAATGGATGTCGTTCGCATGCGCCTGATATTTAAGGCCTCTACATCAATATCCGACAGAATCATATGGTCTTCTTCAAAACGCGATTCACTGAGTAATGTCCCATTTTCGTAGATCATTGTATGCCCACCGAACAAAAGGTCCGTGGTGGATTCCGACATACCCGCCGAGACATAGACATAAGCCATGACGCTTTTTGTCGTCTGTGCTTCCAACAAGCTCTTTCTATAATCTGCCTTACCGACGAGCTCATCGCTTGCCGACAAATTCAATACAACGTTGGCACCGTTGAGCCCATGGGTTACACTCGGGCTGTTCGGCACAAACAGATCTTCACAAATTTCAATCGCAATACACGTATGCATGCCTTCAAAATCGAAATACAATTCCGGTCCGAAAGGAATCTCTTTTCCGCCGATCAAAACCGTGTCCGCCAGGATAGCATCCGTATACGGTTTAAACCAGCGCAGTTCATAAAATTCCGAATAATTCGGCATATACGATTTCGGAACAATACCTAAAATCTCTCCATCATAAATGGCGTAAGCAACATTGAACAACACCCCATGAACGCGAAGCGGTGCACCGATGACAACCAGCATTTTTTTGCCTTTGCTGTGCGCCGTAATTTGGGAAACCGCATGGTCCGATGCTCCGAGCAACGTCTCTTGGAAAAACATATCGGCGCAGGTGTATCCGGTCACAGAAAGTTCGGGGAATACGACAACATCCGCTTGTTCTGCTTCGGCACGATCCATCCACAGCATTATTTTTTCTGTATTTTTGTCGGGATTCCCGATAAATACCTCAGGAACAACTGCCGCCGTCCTGAGATATCCGAGAGCATGTCTGTCCTTCATAAAGCCTCCTAATCCCCTAAAGTTGCGTAACTTTCTTCCATTAAGCGTTTTTTCTCGCTCCAGAGATCAAAGGATAAGTTGACATAGTATTGATCCGGCATGTCAAAACGCAGCAAGCCATCCCATAATTTCGAAATTTCTTCTTGGGAATAGTCGCGAATTTCACTGAGTGTCGGGAATTTATAAACGACTTTTCCGTCTTTTACAATTTGTTCTTGAAGTTTCTTCGCCGTAAAATTCGTAACGTTTTTATGGCGCCAAGGCATCAGCTCATCAAAGAGTTTATAAGGTTCTGCGACCGGTTCGCCTTTCATAGTCAACAAGTCGGCAAACGCTTTTCCGGTTACATTGTCATAAAGGCGCCATGCTTCTTTGAAGCCTGGATTAGTGACTTTAACCGCATCCTCCGAGAGTTTGATGCGGGCATCGACAACGCCCTGTTTTTCAACGGCGGCAAGTTTATACACCCCGCCGAAAACCGCTTCCGAACGTGCTGTCATGAGGCGCTCGCCCACGCCGTAGGAGTCAATCGGCGCCTTTTGCATTTCGAGCTCTCTGATTTTATATTCATCCAGTGCATTAGAAACCGTGATAATGGCATTTTCATATCCGGCTTCGTCCAACATCTTTCTCGCTTTTGTAGACAAATATTTGAGGTCCCCACTATCGAGGCGAATGCCTTTTTTCGCATCCGGTTCCATGTCTCTGAACACTCTGATGGCACTTGGAACCCCGGATTGAAGCACGTTAAACGTATCGACCAAAAAAATGACGTTATTTGGGTATGCTTTTGCATATTTTCTGAATGCGAGTTCATCGGAACCGTAGAATTGAACCCAGCTGTGCGCCATTGTTCCAACGGCAGGAATATCAAACATTTTGTAGGCGAGCAGATTAGACGTTCCGACGCAACCGCCGATGTATGCGGCACGCGCCCCGTAAATCGTCGCGTCCGGACCGTGTGCACGTCTTGCGCCAAAATCCACAACGGGTTTACTTCCGGCCGAACGCACAATCCTGCTGGCTTTTGTCGCAATGAGACTCTGATGATTCATAATCGTCAAAAGTGCCGTCTCCAAAATTTGAGCTTCCAAAATATGTGCACCGATCGTTACGATCGGAACATTTGGGAACACAGGTGTGCCCTCGGGAATTGCCCAGACATCCCCTGTGAATTTAAACGTCTTTAAGTAGTCTAAAAACGCTTCATCAAAAATATGCATTCCGCGAAGCATTTCAATATCTTCAGGTGAAAAATGGATGTCTTTCAAATAGTCGATTACTTGTTCCAGACCTGCGGTAATGGCAAATCCGCCATTATCGGGAACTGTTCTGAAAAAGTAGTCAAAATAGACTTTAACATTGGCATCGTCATTTACCAAGTAGCCGTTTGTCATCGTCATTTCATAAAAATCGACGAGCAATGAAAGGTTTTTCTCATTTTTCCAATTGATATTACCCATATAACGCTCCTTCTTTACTCCCACGAGTTCCAATTGAATTTATATTTGTAGTACCGTGCAGGTCTCCTCTGCGTATTTTCTTCATAACTGCCCGTCTCTTCCACCATATGTGCGATTTTTCGTCTGAAATTGGCCGCATAAAGTGGCTGGTTGAGAATGACTTCATAGACCTGTTGCAAATCCGAAAGCGTAAAGCGCTCCGGCATCAGGTTGAAGACAATCGGGGTATACTCCGCCTTAGAAGCAATGCGCTCCAAAGCGTAGTCCAAAATTTCATGATGGTCAAAAGCGAGACCTTCTTCCGACAGTGACGTGATTTCTTTTTCTTGAGTGGCGCCCCTGCGCTCAATCTTCTTAAGCAATTCAAAAGCAATCATCTCACCATCATCGGATATGAGTTCATAAGTAGTCGACTTTTCAAGTCTCTGTACTTCAAATCGGTCGCTGGTTTCATCCAGTCGACGCCAATTTTCCTTGCGTTTAATCGAAAACCATTTTGCATCTTCCGCATCGTCGCTGGCGACAATACGTTGTTTGCCTTTGCCGATCAGCGCCATGTAAGCCACACTGATAACGCGCATGCGCGGGTCTCTGTCCAATGCTTCACCGAATGTATAAAGCTGTTCCAAATAGACATCCTGCACATTGGTTTCTTCTTGCAATTCCCTTTTTGCACTCTCGAGAAGTCCTTCATTCATTTCAAGGAATCCCCCGGGAAGCGCCCATTGCCCGATATAGGGATGATCGCGTCGCTTCACGAGGAGCACTTGGAGCTCTTTTTGATTCCTCATTCGCCGATTGCCGACCTCTTTATTTTGAATCGTAAAAACGACAATATCCGTCGTAACAGATGGCTTGGGATAGCGATCCGGGTCATAAGATTTTAGAAATGTTTCCAGTGTCTGCCCCTTACTGTTGCGACGTGTCACATCCTTATTTTGTTTTGCCATGACACCCCTCCCTTCCATCGTTAACATTTTATCAATTTGTTATAATCAATATGATACTATCACAACAATAACAATACTAGCGTATTCGTTGCATTTTGTCAATAGTCTGTCCGGATTTTGTCCATTTCTCGTACAAAAAAGAGTCGCTTCCGCGACTCTTTTATATACTTTTATATACGTCTCTATATTTTGCTATATTTTTCTGAATTTTTTCCCAAATGTTTTTTTCAAAAAATCAATGAATTCGGGTCGCCACTCTTGCGGAATGTCCCTCTTGCGTATTAGAGTGGCCGTTCCCGCATCAAAGTACAAAATAACAAAAGCATCCGACAATAATACTTCAAACAGCTTTGTATAATCAAATCGGCTCTGTGCCTTCATTGCTTCGTTTTTTACGACCAGATAGTCCGAGTAAAACTCAATGTCTCCCCACGCTCCGAAACTGCCGCTCTGATCTGTTTTTATTCGCTTTTTATATCTGCGTTCCACCAAAAAAATAATCAGCCCAAAAACCACGATGAGCGTCACAGCCCATATGATTCCAAAACGGATCCAGTTCGGCCCGGCGGAAGAAAAAGAAAAGAGCAATGCCAAAATCGCCGAAACCCCTACCAGAGTCGGCACAAACTTTTTATTACGCCTCAAGATTGAAACATACAAAAAGTGATGATAATCTTCCGTATCCATTGTTGTCCTGATCGTATAAAGCGGTTTTGACATATCCGTTCTCCTTCGATTTTTTTATATCCGTCAATTTGTTTTTATTGTAGCACATTCGCCGCCACTGCCGCCAGAGGCTTTATCACATAAAAAATACCCGCAATAAATAATTGCAGGTATTTTTTAGTTTTCATATAACCGAACCGCATTCAAAAGCGCTTCAAATCACATGGCTTAAATCATAACTTATTGAAATTTTTCTACCCATGCAACAAAGGCTTTGACAAAATCACTCAGGAAAGCTTTTGTGCCTTCATCTTTGAGTTTTCCGTTTTCGTCGAGTACATTCATAACCCCGCCGATATAAACTTCCGGTTGAGCCATAATATAAAGGTTCAAGAAAGACAATACTTGCCTCAATTGCTGATTGGCACCGAAACCGGCGATTGCGCCCGGCGATACGCTGACGACAGCACCCGGTTTTCCGCTCCATACATTTGAACCATACGGTCTTGAACCGACATCCAACGCATTCTTGAGAGCGGCCGGATAAGAACGATTGTGTTCCGGTGTAAAGAACAATACGGCATCAAGCCCTTTGACTTCTTCTCTGAATCGCGTATATGCAGCCGGGCTGTCCCCGTCATAATCTTGATTATAAAGCGGGAGGTCTCCGATTTCGACAAATTTCATTTCATACCCTTCCGGCGCTTGTGAAGCAACATATTCTGCAATGGATTTATTAAAAGAATCTTTTCTGAGGCTACCTACTACAATACCAATTTTTTTACTTGACATACTATTTTCCTCCAATCTTATCTGTGTGTCTGTTTCGTCTATTTAGGATCTCTACTGAGAACACTAATATCATATTCTGCCTGTCATTTCAGGCCCTCTAAAATATCGGACAAGTGAATTTTCTCAAGCTCTTCTTCAAACTTTGTTTGAACTTGGAAATTGACATGTTCCAAAACATCTCCGATCTTTGCCCCAACGGGACATTCATGATTGGTATCTTCATGAATGGCAAACAACCGCTGTTCTTTCTCAACCGCTTTAAATACGGACTTGAGAGAAATAGTCCCGGCAGGCTTGGCGAGTCCCGTTGCACCGATTCGCGTCTGTGCTTTAATGAGTCCCGCTTTTTTAAGTGCGCTCATCAAACGTCGAACCAGCGCCGGATTCGTATTAATGCTACTCGCAATATAATCCGATGTTACCGGTTTCCCGTCACTCAATGCTATGACACTTAAAATATGGATACTTACAGAGAATTTTGTTGAATACATCTCATCACCGCCTCTATTTGTAAACATTATAGTTACAATTGTTTTGGTTGTCAATAGCTTTTTGAAAATAATTCTCAATTATTTTTTTACACTTTCCTCTCCCTAGGATCTATTCATTGGAGTTTAGCCATTTTTCCTCAACTTTTCTAATTCAACCGACATACAATTTCAAATCAAAAAATAGAAAAAGCACCTAGAATCCCCCACTATTGCGGTGAATTCACAAGTGCTCTCAATTTTTTATTCTTTATAAACATCGAAAAATGCAATCGGTCGCAATGCCATGTAAACGTTATGCGTTACGCCTGACGTACATCTCCCCAGAAAAACAAGGCTACCGTTCCCGGTCCGGTATGGCTTCCGATGGTTGTCCCGACACTGAAGATTTCAACAGGGCCGTCCAATTTCGGGAATCGCGCTTCAATCTTATCCGCTACGGCTTTTGCATCTTCATAACAAGCTGAATTGGAAATATAGCATTTCCCGTCGTAATTAAGTCCATTTTGCGCATGTGCCTCCATGTGTTCGACAATTTCTTCGATCACGCGTTTTTTTCCTCGAATTTTAGCGCGCGGAATCAAATGTCCGGTGTCGTCTACATTCAAAAGCGGACAGATTTTAAGGGCCGTCCCCACAAAACCCGCTGTCTTTGAAATCCTGCCACCCTTAACGTAAAATGTCAGGTCCGTAGAAAAGAACCAATGGTGCAGTTCAAGTTTATGCGTTTCTGCCCACTGATAAACATCATCAATTGAGGCACCGCTGTCGCGAATATCGGCAAGCTTGTCCATAAGCAATCCATATCCGGAAGAAGCCGCCAGTGAATCGACAATATAGATTTTACGATCCGGATACTTTTCAGACAATTCTTTTTGTGCAATCGTTGCAGAGTTGATCACGCCTGAAATACCCGAAGAAAGTGATACATGTAAAATATCCAATCCCTTTTCCAAAAAGGGTGTAAAATACTCAATAAATTCATCTACATTGACCTGAGAAGTCTTTGTCTCGGCGCCGTCTTCCATCGCTTTATAGAAAACATCAAACGGCATGCTTTTCCCAAGATCGTCTGCATATTCCTTGCCGTCTAAAAAGTAATGGAAACAAATATAATGCACGTCTCTTTCTTTAAAATGTTCTGCTGTCAAATCTGCTGTCGAACAGCAACTGAGAATATACCCTCCCATTTGTCTCTTCCTCTCTTTCAAAATTCGCTTCTGATTACCATTGTACCATAAAGTCTTAAGAGACGTCGAATAAAAAACGCCGCTCGATTTTTAGGCAATCGGCACCGAAGAATCCGTCATCCCCAAATCCGGTTGTCGTTTTGATTTTGAATGCCACCAGAAAAATGCCGCAAGCAAAAAAACGGGAAGTCCTCCGACCAATCCCGTGATCGCCGGCCCGATGATCGGATTATAGGGACCTTGTATCAAATAGATCGGAAGCGCTGCCCCCGCATTGACCGCAGAGTGAATCATCCCTGCCGGAATCGCACTGTTCATGCGAATGCTGGCGTAGCCTTCAATGGTCCCGAGTGCCATACAAAATACGATCATCATTAAGATGCCAAGCCAAGGATACCCAAAATAAGCCGTCCCATAATTGTGCCCCATGGCTATGATGGGCGCATGCCATACACCCCATATAACCCCGGAGATCAAGAATGCCTTGCGGTCGGGATATAAGGTTCGTAGCTTTGGCAATAGGTATCCCCTCCAGCCGAGTTCTTCACCCATAGTGGGCACCAAATTGATAATCGGTCCGATCAAAGCCATTTGCGCCAAACTGATAATGAGCATCAGTTGAGGCGTTATGCCGGTCGTCTGCCCGCTCTGAGCCAATACTGCCGAAAAAGTTGTCAATTCCGAATCAAATTGCTTTTGAAAAAGGATAAAATAGAATCCCATGCTGAGTAAAATCAAAACAGTCGGTGCAAAAAAGACAATGGCATACGCGCGCCCGTGTCCTTTAAAGTTTGGATTTAAGTACATATTTTTCCATCCTTCTCCGGTGATCACCCGCGTCGCCAAATTGCCTATCGTCGGGGCCATCATCGCAAAGACCAAAAAAACAGCCGATGCAGAGGAGCCATATACCGTTCCGCTTAAAGGAATCATCAAAAACAAACTCCACGCAACCGCAAATGTAATGATTAAAAAAATCACGATTCTTTCTTTTGTTTCTTTCCCAACACCTTCATTTTTTGCCGAAATATCCGCTTCATTTACCATGAGTCATTCCTTCCCGTGTCTTTTCATTTTATTTGGATTTTACAATCGAAGCGATTCGCGCTTCACAAACCGCTCTCTTGTCAGTTCATAATCGACAGAAGATTGCGGAACTCCATTTTGATCTTTCCAAATATCTTTATGAAACCCTGTCTTTTCAAAGCCCAATGATTCATAGACATGTCGCGCTCTCTTGTTTTTCGCATTGGTATCCAAGACAATTCTCTTAAACTTTAAATCATAAAACAAAGACTCAATTAACATCCGAAGACAACGCTTCCCATAGCCTTGGTTTTGATACTCCGCTTCACAAATTTTAATGCCGATTTCTGCGCCCCCGCCCACATTGCCATAACTCATTTCACCAATCGGTTTTCCATCCACTTCAATGATGAGATTGCGATACATGTCATCATTGTTGTGTAGAATTCCGAGCGCAATTCTCTCCGCCGTTGTGCCCAGCCCTTCCGGGAAACCTGCGTGCGCCATTACAGCACCATCGTTCCACCAACTTGCCAACAAGGGCGCATCCGTTGTCAAAGCGTTCCGAATCGTTACATTTCCTCGCTCAATAAACATATCGACCTGCCTCTTGCTTTCTTTTTCATTCCAATTTATGGCTTAATATAGCCATAACCTTCCGCCTGTCGCTTTGCCAGTTCAAAAACCCCCGCCGGGACAACGTTTACAAATTTCGGCAAATCAGAAAGTTGAACTTGATGTGCACGCAATGCATTGTTGCAAACCGCAAACCGAACCCCTGAGTCCACCAGCACTTTTATCTCCGCAAAATGCGGCTTCTCTTCCATTTTTACAAAATACAACACGGCTTCTGCGTTGGCAAGCACTTCAATTTCTACGGCATCCCCTTCCGCTTCTGCCGCCGCAAGCAAATTGGTAACATTGCCGATCAAAAGTTTCCATTTATTGATTTCATCCATGTGAAAAATGACTTTGAGCGCTTTCATATCAGCCTCCTTATCCGTCCCGCTTTTTAAGCCTTTTTTTCTATTATACCTCTTCTTCCTCAAACATATCGCTATAGATGTTTTTTTCTGAGCACAATTTCACAATTCTTCATAAATGTCTGAAAAACAAAAGGGAAATGCCCAATCGAGCATTTCCCTTTCTAAGAACCGAACTGCGTCCGGCGCCTATATTTTTATAAAGCATTCTTCTTTAAAGCTTTTAAAAGCGTCCTTCTCTGGACAAAAAATGATCCAGAACCAATCGGCTGACCTGAGGGCCGAATTTGTAACTTTCGTGTTCACTGTAAAACAGCTTATCCGAAAATTCTTTGGTCAAAATGGTGAGCACATATCCGCCATATGGCGTAAAGAATATTCCACCGTCATTCCGGCAGGCGTTCATGCTACCGCTTTTTGAAGCAATCGAAATTTCTTCCGCATCGCCTGTATCCTCAGAATCCAGGTAATACGGTGTCAATGCCTTTGTCAGCATCGTATTGTAATGCTGCTTCTTTAAGATATCGATAAACAGTTTCGACATCTCTTCACTGAAAAGCTTTCCCTGATAGGCCTTTTCAAAAATGACGGCATAATCTCTTGGCGTTGTCGTCCCGAGTCGGCTGTAGCGCTCAAAATCAATTTTATTGTGAAGACGCGTTTGCGTCATCCCAAGTGAATCACACAGCGCATTGATTTTATCAATGCCCAAGAGCTCGATCAGGGTATTGGTGGCTATATTGTCACTGACAATGATCATCAGGGTGGCAAAGTCGAGCGTTGACAGGGACAATCCCGGCGTCAGAGCCCTCAAAATGCCACTTCCGTTGATATAATTATCGGTAACATAAGTCAGAGGCGCTTTCAGATCGATATTTCCTGCGTTCACTTCTTTCAACAATGCGGCGAGAATAGGCACTTTAATACAACTGGCCGTTTCAAAAGGTTCATCGGCGTTGATTTCAATGACATTGCCCTTAAAATCGTTTGCATAA
>JASUTA010000048.1 GCA_030445805.1 Clostridiales bacterium | reverse complement strand
CCATTTTGGAACAGTAACAATAATCAACAGATTAAGCTATGCTAAAAAGTGGTATACTTTTTGGCGAAAAATGGTATATTTTACTTGACGCCTTACACTACTTTATCCAACAGAAACTGGATGTTTTTTACATTTGCTTTTTCTATTTCATTTTTTGTCCCACTTTTCTCTCAAAAAAAACCGATACTTTTCATCAAAAAATCAAAAAAGTCTGCGGATGTTTTTTATAATCCACAGACGGTTTTTAAATTTTTCGGAGTTCAAAGAGGTTTGATTTCGATGCTGAGTTTTTACTATTTTCACCAAAACATTCTCTAAAATAGCCTTCTAAATCTTAAAAATAGCAACCGTATTCCCTTGTTTTTTCTCTCAACAAGTCTAAAAACACTTTTTCATGCTTCTTTGTCACATGATTCTCTTTGAAAATCATGACGTCTTTTACATATTTCGCGTACGCACCGCAACGTTTTTGTACCAAATTGTATCGTTCCAGCACTTCATCAGGCACCGGAGAACACCACATAAAACTGTTCGGAACGGTTGATAAAATCTCGTACTGGCTCCCCCGCTCGTACACATAGATCACTTTTTTTTGGAAAGATTCTTCGCGTTCGTCATCCGATAAATCGATATAATCTCCCGACGGCAAGCGCTTATCGCCATAAACCACTTCAATGCACCCGTTTAAATCTTCCCCTGAGCGGATATGCCGATCTGCAATCTCACTGTCTTTAGAGGTAACGAGCAAGTAATCGAATTCCAAAATGAGGCGGTACTGCAATTTTTTCAGCTTAAGCAAAGACAAGAAATACCCTTCATGCAATGCATTAAAACGGATAATCCCGATGTCATAGTGAAAATCCAGTACGTCTCGAATGGTCTCCATGGCATTGGTCTCATGGTAATAGATGCGCAGGTTATCTTCTTCGGAGAGCGTTGATAAAAACCGCGTGAAAACGTGTGAAATGTAACTGGCCCTTGGAATAGAAATCCGAAAACTGACACCATGATCCATAACTTCCGTGTAAGCACTCTGCAAACTGTCGAGCTGATATTGAATTTCTTTGGCGTGATTGATAAAGCGCTGTCCTTCACGCGTCGCTACAACTCCGCGGGACGTCCGTTGAAAAATCGTTATGTCAAACTCTTTCTCCAATTCCTTTACAGACCGACTTAAATTCGACTGTGCAACAAATAATTTTTTTGCCGCCAAGGAAATAGAACCGTATTTTTCTATTTCAATAACGTATTTTAAGTCTGTAAAGTTCATAGCCGCCTCCTTAGCACATTTGTGTTCACTTTGCTTATTCAAAGCATACATGAATCCTTTGTACGATGCAAGACCTTCCTCCCGTTTCAAAAAATTACGTAAAACCGTCCTGTTTTTGAGCAATTTGTATTGACAACAACTTAAATCGATGTTAACATGCCTTTAAACCTTTAAGAAACACTAAGCAAAATGCATTGAGCAGGACAAGCAGATCGATAAAATTTCGTTCCAGAGAGCTGTCATTTGGTGAAAGACAGTACGGCATTCTCGACTTTGTATCCCCTGTGAGCAGTTCACCGAAGCTTTTAAAGCGCGTAAGTGAAACCGGTTTTCTCCCGTTACAGAGAAACACATTCTATTTTTTAATCGGATGTGGCAGAGGGGCCACACTTCATGTGGCAAAAAAAGTGGTAACGCGGATTAATCTTCGTCTTTTACAGCAACGCTGTACGAGTCGGAGATTTTTTTATACCTTTTTTCTTTGCACAACGACCGTTCAAGCATCAACCGCTTAAGTGATTTCTACAACTTTCATCTCACAAGGAGGCACTTTTATGAATGGCATTACCATGATGGTCATCTCAGCCGTTGCACTTGGGCTGGCTTATCTCACTTACGGACGATGGCTTGCAAAAAAATGGGGCATCGATCCCAACGCAAAAACACCCGCTTATGAATTTGAAGACGGCATTGACTATGTTCCGGCAAAACCCGGCGTCGTCTTTGGACATCAATTTGCTTCCATTGCCGGAGCAGGACCGATCAACGGACCGATTATCGCCGCCATGTTCGGATGGCTTCCCGTCATGCTCTGGATCTTGCTCGGCGGCATCTTCTTCGGCGCCGTACAGGACTTTGCGTCCATGTATGCTTCTGTCAAAAATAAAGGGCGAAGCGTCGGCTACATCATTGAACTCTACATCGGAAAAACCGGAAAACGCTTATTCTTGCTCTTTGTATGGCTCTTTTCCATCTTAGTCGTCGCCGCTTTTGCCGATATTGTCGCCGGTACTTTCAACGGTCTCAACGCAGACGGCTCCCTCAATACGGCAAATGCCTCTACGGCAACAACATCGCTTTTGTTCATCGGAACAGCCGTCTTTTACGGTTTCTTTCTCAGAAAGAAAAATCCATCTTCTCTGGTATCCAATTTAGTCGGTCTTGGATTGCTTGTAGGCGCCATTGCACTGGGCTTATTGTTCCCCGTGTACATTGCGAAAACACCTTGGTTGTACTTTGTCTTTGCCTATATTTTCGTTGCCTCCATCACGCCGGTTTGGGCACTCTTACAACCGCGTGACTATCTCAACTCGTTCTTGCTCGTCGCCATGATGGCGTTTGCCTTCTTCGGGATTCTCTTTGCCAACCCATCGATTGAGCTTCCCGCTTACACCGGCTTTGTCGTGGGTGGCAATATGATGTTTCCTGTGCTCTTTGTCACCATTGCCTGCGGTGCCGTGTCGGGATTCCACTCTTTGATCGCTTCCGGAACAAGTTCAAAGCAAATTCAGAACGAACGCAATATGCTCCCGATTTCATTCGGGTCTATGCTTCTTGAAAGTTTTCTTGCCATCATCGCGCTCATTACAGTCGGCGCAATGGCTAAGGGTGGTCAAATGCCTACCGGCACTCCACCTGTCATCTTTGCTTCTGCCATCGCAGGATTTTTAGGCACCGTCGGCATTCCGGAATCTGCCATCTTTACATTGATCACGCTGGCCGTTTCTGCTTTCGCACTGACGTCGCTTGATTCCGTCGCCAGAATCGGAAGACTTTCTTTCCAAGAATTGTTCACGACTGAAGGCGTTGAAGCGGAAGATCAAACGCCGCTGATCAGGCTTTTTACCAACAAGTATTTTGCGACGCTGATCACGCTGTTTCTTTCTTATTTACTCGCCGTCCTCGGCTATCAAAATATTTGGCCGCTCTTCGGTTCAGCCAATCAACTGTTATCCGCACTTGCACTTATTTCACTTGCCGTGTTCCTTAAAAAGACAAAGCGCGAAGGATTTATGCTTTGGGGCCCGATGACCATCATGCTCGCCGTGACATTCACTGCACTTGGCCAGATCATCTACAAAGCCCTCAACAAGCTCTTGGTGACCGGTGATTTTGTCGTCATGTCGGACGGCCTCCAACTCGTCTTTGCCATCTTGCTCGTCGGTCTCGGATTCTTGGTCGCCGTCTCCGGTTTCAAGAAACTTTTCGGCAAGGAATCTCCGGCTGCCGCGCATCAAAAATCACCTGAAGAAAAAGTGGCTTACGCAAGAGACTAAACGCTTATGCAAAATAGCACCTAAAAAAAGAACCGCGCATTTTGCGACGGTTCTTTTTTGTGCTGTAAATTCGTTTGTGTTACAATAACATCATACTAAAAAACGAGGTCATCTTTATGGATTTTAAAACAAATGTCATGCGTACAATTGAACAAAAAAAATGCCGTTATACCGCCCATTCCTATGCCGACACCGATGCCATCAGCGGCACCGAAGTCGCGAAGATTCTCGGTCAAGATCCGGCGCGGGTGTTCAAAACACTGGTTACCGTAGGAAAAACAGGAGCCCACTATGTCTTTATGGTTCCCGTCGCTTTGGAGCTCGATCTTAAAAAGGCCGCAAAGGCCGTCGGAGAGAAATCCATCGCCATGATTAAGGAAAAAGAATTGCTTCCTCTGACCGGCTATGTACACGGCGGTTGTTCACCAATCGGTATGAAAAAGGCCTTTGTAACAACAATTGACAACTCCGCCGAACACTATGAAACCATCATTTTCAGTGCCGGAAAAATCGGGTATCAGGTTGAAATAGCGCTCTCCGACCTTCAAAAAATCATTCGCGTTCAATCGGAAAGCATCGTTTGATTGTCTGCATCGTCAAACGGCTCGTAGGACATGCCGTCCCGTTCTTCAATCATAATCTGCCATTTATCCGTGTTGATAAAACTCAGCTTATACGCTTCATAAACCGCCATCGCTTTATGTATTTTTCATAATATATGTTACATTATTTTCAAAAAAATGTCACGTTGTATGCGTAAAATTTTTCCAAAAATGAAAATGGGTATCATCCGCTTTCACAGATGATACCCATGCGAGTTGAAAACTCTGAGTTATAAGAAACAAGTTCAAGGGGATTTGAACTTACTGGTAACAAATTTAATCATTTTTAAAAACAATGCGTTTATTTTTGCTTCGTTTTGTTTAATTATACTTAAATGTTGAATAATTGTCAACACGTATCTTAAAATTTTCGAGGAGTTTTTATGTCATTTTTTGAATCCGAACCCAAGGCTTTGACCGCCTTAATCCATACTTACCATCATACATTGACCGCACCGTTTGACGACATGTGGACTTTGGGCATAATTCCTGCCGGAAAACATTATGCCATACAGGGTGACCAAGGGCATTCTGTCGGTTATTTCGTTGTCGATGAAGAGAATATGCTGCTCCAATTCTATTTGGATCCGATTTTTCGTTCCAAAGCGAGGTCTTTTCTTCACGCGCTCATCGGCACCTTGCATCTAAAAGGCGCCTACGTCGGCACAAATGATCCTGCCGCACAGATTCCGCTTCTTGAGGAAAGCACACATACCGAAGTGCACACAAAGCTTTATCGGTCTTGTGATCCCGCCTCATCGAAATGCCCCGCCCTTCCAAATACCCCCTACGCGCTTACCGGTGCCACCTTGGACCAGCTCTCAGATATTCTAAGATATACGCGCGATGCTGTGGGAGATGCCGAAGACATGGCCGATTATACAAAGCAATTAATCGAATCGCGCGGTCTCTTTCTCATACACAATAAAGGGGCCATCATCGGTACAGGTGAAATTCGGCAGGATCCATTTGACGCCTCTTATCTCCATGTCGGCGTCACGGTTGCCAAACTCTTTAGAAATATCGGTATCGGCTCTCATATTCTCTCCGAAATGCGCGCCATTGCCTCTAAATCCGGTAAAATTGCTTTATGTTCCACCGAATCCACCAATTTTTCAGCCCAAAAAGCCATTGAAAAAAGCGGGTTCTATGCCCATCATCTCATTTTAGAACTTCGTTTTTAATGTTTTATCATAAGGCAACACACTCTTAATGCTTTCTAAATATTCTTCCTTTATACTGGCAGCAATCGAATAACCAAAGCAGAATCGGGTAACAACTTGAGAAGACGCGATAAATGCTGATAAAAAAGGAGAATGGCTGATGAACGCACATGATATTGAATACAAATTGTACGGCGACGACCTTCAGTTCGTTGAAATTGAGCTGGATCCGGGTGAAGCCGTTATGGCGGAAGCGGGCGCCATGATGTACATGGATACGCACGTTCAGCTCGAAACCCTCTTTGGGGATGGGTCTGATAAAGGCGGCGCAGGACTGATGGGCAAACTCGTCGGTGCCGGAAAACGTGCAATGGTCGGGGAAAGCCTCTTTATGACCCAGTTTACGAACGGAGGAAGTTTTCCGCAACGCGTCGCTTTTGCCGCCGCTTATCCCGGAAAAATCGTTCCGATTGATCTGAGAGAGCACGGCGGGAAACTGATTGCTCAAAAAGACGCGTACCTCTGCTCCGCAAAGGGGATTTCAATCGGTATTGCTTTTCAGCGCAAAATCGGCGTCGGATTCTTCGGCGGTGAAGGGTTCATCATGCAAAAACTCGAAGGAGACGGTTTGGCTTTTCTTCATGCCGGCGGAACCATTATTAAACGCGAACTCGAATCCGGAGAAATGATTCGCCTGGATACCGGATGCCTTGTCGCTTTAACCGATTCTGTCCGATATGAAATTGAAATGGTCAAGGGTGTCAAAAGCGCGCTTTTCGGCGGTGAAGGTCTCTTTTTTGCCACCTTGCACGGTCCCGGTACCGTTTGGATGCAATCCTTGCCGTTCAGCCGTCTTGCCGATCGCGTCCTCGCAAGTGCCAGAGCGCATGGCGGAAAGAGCACCGGCGAAGGCAGTGCTCTGGATATTCTCGGCGGACTCGGCAATTTATTGGACGGCAAATAGTCCGGAATTTTCACGCAAACTATAGCTTTACCCAATAAAAGAGTCGGATGCCTAAGCATCCGACTCTTTATTTATTTTAGACCTTCCCCTTACATCCATCCCGGTATGAAGTAGAAAAGTGCAATCAGGATCGCCAGCGAAATCAGCGGCAAGAGCATGGTTGTAATACCAATGTCTTTGTAAGCCTCCTTATGCGTCAATCCACTGTAAGTCAAAAGTGTGATGACAAAACCGTTATGCGGCAAAGAGTCCAACCCACCGCAGGCAACAACCATGACCCTATGAAGCGCTTCCGGATTGACACCCAGCGGTAAGAAGTATTCTTTGATGATCGGAACAGCAATCCCGAGTCCGCCCGAAGCCGATCCCGCGATGCCCGCTAATGCTGTTGTTGCAAGGCCTGCCGCAATCAAAGGATTCCCACCGATTCCCGTAACCGCCGTGATCGCCGTTTGGAAAGCCGGAGTCGTCGCGACAACGCTTCCGAATCCGACAGCCGCACTTGTGTTAACAATAGCTGTCGTCGCATCTGTAGACGCTTTGCTCCCGTGTTTCCAAAGCTCAGAAAGTGAATGCGGCAAATACGGATAGTAGAAAATCAATCCTGCGACAATACCAAGGAACAATGCCGTAATAACCGATGTTTTCACGATATTAAGGGCTGCCAAAAGGACGATCATCGGCAAAAGTGCCACGATAACAGAGGGAAGTTTTGTTTCTTTCATTTCGGCTTCCGCTTCATTCAAAACCGCCTTATCCGTATCTCTCGGAACAAAGTGTTCCCCTTTTTCTTTCGCTTTTTTCACTTGATGTTGCATATACCAAATAACACCCGCCGCCAAGAATAAAGAGCTGATAACCCCCGGAACCGCACCTGCGGTAACATCGGTTCCCAAATACTGCGTCGGAATAATGTTTTGGATCGCCGGTGTAAACGGGCTGCTCATCGAAAACGTCGCAACCCCTGATACATAAGCGGCCGGGAACAGTCTTCTCGGTATATCCGCCTGCTTAAACAAACTCATTGCCAGCGGATAGAGTGCAAAGAGCGCTACGAAGAGATTGACGCCCCCATAAGACAAGATCGCACCGGCAATAATAATGGCGACTACGATGTATTTTGCCCCGAATTTTTTCACGACACCGCGCGCAATACTGTCTGTGGCCCCACCGATTTCACAGACTTTCCCGAACAAGGCACCAAATAGGAAAATCAAGAAATATTTTGCGAAATAACCGCCCATTCCCGTTGCAAAGCTTTGTGTCAATCCGTCATACAAATTCATGCCCGCCGTAATCAAAATGAACGTCGCGGATATGATGGTTGCCAGTATGATCGGAACCCCTTTATAAGCCAGTACCATTAGAAGCGCAAGACCTAAAACCAACAAAATTATCATTTGCATCCTCCCGTTTTTTTTGGTATGATGAAAAAAACTTTTTATTATACCTTCGAGATACCGACAGACGGCCATCTGTCAGTATCTCATTTTTTTATTGAGAAATCTTAGCTTTGAGATCCATGAGGTCTTCTTTGAAGAATGCTGCGTCCATGGTCTTTAAATCTTCTGCGATCATCGGTTTGAAATCCATTTGCGCCAGAACATCTTTTTCTAAATCTACCCCCGGTGCAATTTCGGATAAAATCAATCCGTCTTTACCAAGCTTAAATACCGCACGTTCCGTTATGTAGAGCACTTCTTGTCCGACTTCCGCCGCATATTGCCCACTGAATGTAATCTGTTCGACTTCTGATACGAATTTTTTGAATCGCCCTTCTTTGACAATTTCCAGCTTTCCGTCCGCTACTTTCAGTTCAAGTCCGCCTGCTGTAAAGGTACCGCAGTAAACCACTTTCGGCGTGTTTTGAGAAATATTGATAAACCCGCCGCATCCGGCTACTTTTGCGCCGAACTTACTGACATTTACGTCACCTCTTTGATTGGTTTGTGCAAGACCGAGGAAAGTCACATCCAGACCGCCGCCATCATAGAAATCAAATTGCGACGTTTGATCGATAATTGCCCATGGGTTGATTGCCGCTCCGAAGCTTAATCCCGGTGCCGGAATACCTGCCGTAGGGCCCGCTTCTACCGTTAAGATCAACTGATCGCTCATCCCTTCCTCTGCCGCAACTGCCGCAACACCTTCCGGCATTCCTATTCCAAGGTTTGTTACGGTATTCGGAAGCAATTCCAGTGCCGCCCGTCGTGAAATAACTTTTCTCTCATCCAGTTTCAGCGGCTTAAATCCCTTTTCAGGAACCTTCGCATGTCCCGCCAGCACAGGGCTGTTAAACTCAACCCACGTTTGTCTGTGATACTGTTCCGGATTTTCGGATACGACAAATCCATCTACAAGCGTCCCGGGAATAACCACTCTTTGTGCATCCAGGGTTCCACCTTTTACCATGTTTTTAACCTGTACAATCACTTTGCCGCGCCTTGCTTTCACGGCCTGTGCCAGTGCAAGCCCTTCCGATAAAATCGCCTCATCTTCCATGGTAATGTTGCCGAATTCATCCGCTGTGGTTCCCCGAATAATACCGACATCAATTTTCATCGACGGATAGAGCAGCCACTCTTCTTCGTCAATATGAATGAGCTTCACCAGCTCTTCTTGTGTTTTATCATTCATCTTTCCGCCTTGGAGTCTCGGATCGATGTATGTTTTAAGGCCGACTTTTGTCACTTCCCCCGGTTTATTGGCGGCGATTGCCCGATACAGATGGCAAATAACCCCTTGTGGGAAGTTATAGGCTTCCACTCGACCTTCATGAATCATTTTTACCAGATCCGGACACGTATCAAAGTGTCCTCCGATAACGCGTTTGAGCAACTTTTCATGTGCCAGATGTTGAATGCCGCCGTCTTTCCAGTTTCCCTGACCTGAAGCATACACACTGGTCAATTCGTTTGGATGCCCAGTTTCCTTAAACCGTTTTTCAAGGGCTACCAAGACTTCCTCCGCCAAGCAAGCTCCCGCAAATCCGGTTGTCGCAATGGTATCGCCGTCTTGAATCCATTGAACGATTTCGTCGGCAGTAAATTGTTTCTGCATCATGTGTCGTTCTTCCTCCTCTTCTTTTGGATGGTTTAACTGCTTTATCTTTTCGTGAAGCAACACACATCACGACCGATAATCATAAAAACCCTGTCCGCTCTTTCTGCCGTACATGCCTGCTTCAACCATATTTTTGAGCAATGGGCACGGGCGATATTTAGAGTCTCCGAACCCTTGATGCATGATCTCCAAAACGGATAAAATCGTATCCAGTCCTATGAAGTCACTGAGTTCAAGCGGTCCCATCGGGAAATTACAACCAAGTTTCATCCCTTGGTCTACATCCTCAGGCAATGCGCCTTCCATAACGCAAAAGTATGCTTCGTTGAGCATCGGAACAAGAATACGGTTGACTGTAAATCCCGGAAAATCCGGCGCCGAAATCGGTGTTTTTCCCAATTTTGCAACCAAACCTTTAATGGTCTCTACAGTTTCTTCCGACGTTTTTAATCCCCGTATCAATTCTACAAGCGGCATCACGGGAACCGGATTAAAAAAGTGCATTCCCATAAATTGCTCCGGTCTTTTGCTCATGCGCCCCAATGTATTGATTGAAAGTGAAGACGTATTGGATACAAAGATTGTTTTTTCATCGCAGATTTGATTGAGCGTTTGAAAAAGGGATTCCTTAATGCTCAATTTTTCAGAAACGGCTTCAATCACGAGTTGCACTTCTGCTTTTGATTCCAGCGAATCCAAAAGTGTCGCATTTGCCAAACACGTGCGCGCCTCTTCTTCTGACAAGCGTCCTTTTGCAATTTGTTTTTGAAAACTTTTCTCAATACCCATAAGTGCTTTTTTTAAATCTTCTTGGCGCACGTCATACCAGAAAATTCTAAGGCCCGATCTCAGTAAGCTCTCAGCAATACCTCGCCCCATCAGACCCGCACCGATCAACAATACAGATTGAATTTCCATTAGAATGCCCCTTTCATGAAAATGATTTAGAGATTTTCAAGCATAACAGACATCCCTTGGCCTCCGCCGATACAAAGGGTCAGTAGGCCGGTTTGAACGTTATGTCGCTTCATCGAATAGATCAGTTTTGTCAAAAGAACGCCGCCAGTTGCACCGGTAGGATGTCCCAATGAGATCGCCCCTCCGTCCACGTTGACTTTGTCCATATCAAACGGCAACTCGCGCAAAACAGCTAAGCTTTGTGCCGCAAAGGCTTCATTGAGTTCAATCAAATCAAAGTCCGCCAGAGTGGTCCCCGTTTTTTGCATCAGCTTTTTAGTGGAAGGGACCGGCCCGATACCCATGATATCCGGATCGCATCCGGCAGATGCCCATCCGACGACCTTCGCTAAAGGCTTGATTCCCAATGCCCTTGCTTTTTCCGCCGACATGAGGATCAGCGCCGCACCCGCATCATTGATTGTAGATGAGTTCCCGGCTGTGACCGTTCCGCCTTTTAAGAAGGACGGTTTGAGTTTTGCAAGTCCCTCGATGGTCGTATCCGCCTTGACACCCTCATCCTTAGTGACCGTAATGATGCCTTTTCTCGTTTGAATTTCAACCGGAACGATTTCTGCATCAAAGGCACCGTCTGCCTGCGCACGTGCCGCGCGGAGCTGACTTCTCAGTGCGAATTGGTCTTGTTCTTCACGGGTAATGCCGTACTTTTCAGCCAATCTTTCAGCCGTCATCCCCATACCTTCCAACAATTGAAGCAGTAAATCTTCACATTTCTGCTCGCCCATCCGAAATCCTTTTCTCGCATTTCTGAGAAGATACGGAGAGCGCGTCATGTTTTCCATTCCCCCTGCCAACATAACGTCCGCTTCACCCGCACGGATCAGAGTCGATGCCAAAGAAAAGCTCTTGACGCTTGATGCACAGTTTTTATTGACCGTAAAAGCAGGGACTTCGATCGGCATTCCGGCTTCCAGCGCCGCTTCTCTTGCAGGATTTCCTTTCGGGTCCGTTGCAATGATATTGCCGATAATAATCTCGTCCAAAATGGCCGGGTCTATACCGCCGCGCTTGACGGCTTCTCTTATGGCAATGGCGCCGAGCGTTTGCGCTCTCAAATCCGAAAAAGCGCCTAAAAAGCTGCCGATCGGCGTTCTGGCCGCACTGACTATAACGACTTCACGTTCCATATTTGTCCTCCTTTTCCCGTTTGATTTACATGTACCATCCGCCGTTGCAGGCAATGATTTGTCCGGTGATGTATGCTGAATCTTCAGATACCAAGAATCGAACCAAGTTGGCAATATCGTCCGGCTGACCGATGCGTCTAAGCGGAATCTGTTTAAGCATGCCTTCCATAACTTTTTCCGGAATAACATCCGTCATCGGCGTTTGGACGATTCCCGGTGCGATGGCATTGACATTGACATTGTAGCGTGCCAATTCTTTGGCCAAACTCTTGGTAATCCCCATAACGCCGGCTTTTGTCGCCGCGTAATTCGTCTGTCCGACATTGCCCATCTGACCTGCAACTGAGGAAAGACTGACAATTTTTCCGCTGTTGTTTTCTGCCATCATTTTTACGGCAAATTGCGTGCAGTTGAAAATGCCTTTCAAGTTAACCGCTATAACTTGATCCCACTGCCCTTCCGACATTTTTAAGAATAAGCTGTCTCTCGTAATGCCTGCGTTGTTCACAAGGATGTCCAATTTTCCGAAAGTGTCTTGAATGTCCTTAAAAAGTACTTCCATATCGCTGTAGACCGCAACGTTACCGTGAGAAACGAGTACCTTTCTACCCATTTTCTTAATTTCTTCCGCCGTCTCAAGGGCGCTTTTTTCATCCAAGTCATTGATGATTAAATCTGCGCCTGATTCAGCCAGTTTAATCGCGATGGCTTTACCCAATCCTCTTCCGGACCCGGTTACCAATGCAACTTTTGATTCTAACATAGCACTGCCTCCTTTTGTTTTGATTATTGTACAATTCTCTATTATGCAAAGGCTGTGCCATACTTTTTTGCCCCACCTGAATTTTGAGTCTAATCGTTGTGTTGCAAAGCATTGGATGCATTTCATCCTTTTTTCAAAAAAATAAAAAGAGAGAACGATTGAACCGAAAACGGTTCTGCTCATTCTCTCTATATTGACTGTAATCCTTTATATCAGCGATTTTCAAGGTGATTCAAATTTGAATCGCAAATTTTGAATATGACTCACGACTCCATATGTATTTTTTTCAGTTTTCTAACCACCGACGTTTGGCTGATGCCGATTCGTTTCGAAATTTCTCTGGTCGAATCACATTGAATTTCTGCCATTTTCAGCAGTTGCTTCTCCGCTTCGTCTAACAATTCCGACAGAGGTACAAGATCTCGAACAATAATCTGATACTGCTCAGAATTTCTAAAATAAAGAATTTCATCCGGCAAATCGCGTTCGCGAATCAAATCGTCCGCGCTCAAAACCACGAGGCGTTCCACAAGATTTTTCAGCTCCCGCACATTGCCGGGCCAATGATACCGCTCAAAATAGGCCATAACGGATGTTTCAATTTCTTTGTTTGTGTTGTACTTTTTGTTGTAGTAGGCCAAATAGTGAAGCGCCATCGGGATAATGTCTTTTCTGCGTTCCCGAAGCGGTGGGATTTTGAGAGGAACCACATGGAGTCTGAAAAACAAATCCTGTCTGAAGAGCTTGCGATCTACCAATTCCTCCAGACTCTGATTGGTTGCGGCGATTAAGCGAAAGTTTACCTTTACCGTACGTGTACTTCCGATCGGCATAAATTCCCCGGTTTCAATCACCCTTAACACTTTCCCTTGCAAAGACAACGGCATTGAATTGATCTCATCCAGAAACAAAATGCCTTCTTCCGCCAACGCCAAAACGCCTGCCTTCCCTTCGCGTCTTGCGCCTGTAAAAGCCCCTGCCTCATAACCAAATAATTCGGATTCCAAAAGCGCTTCCGGCACAGCCGCGCAATTAATGCTTACAAACGGCCCGCGGTTTCTTTCACTCATTTCGTGAATGAATCTTGAAATCACTTCTTTTCCGACGCCGGATTCCCCCTCCAACAAAACCGTTGAATCAAAATGTGCAATGCGAAGTGCCAGTTGAAGGAATCGAATCATCTCATCGCTTTCCGCAACAATGTCTTCCTTAACGCGTTTTTCCTTAATAAGTTCGGAATAATACTGCCTTGATAATCCTTGAAGCCGATCAAATTCTTTTTGAAGATAGACGAGATCCGTCATGTCTCTCAAATTGGCAACGACATATCGAATATTGCCTTCCTGATCAAAAATAGGCGTTGCCGTTGTAATCACTTCTTTTACAATGATGCCTTTGATGTGCTGCGTGACCGTCACACATTGCTTTGACGCGAGCACGCGCTCGACAACGGAGGTATTGATAATGCCGTTATCCACCAAATAGCGCACACTTTTTCCGACCAGTTCCTCCTTTTTCAGGCTCGTAATGCGCTCGAGTCCACTGTTTACAATCTGAAAAACACCTTGGGCATCTGTGATATAAATGCCGTCATAACTGCATTTCAGAATCATTTCCAGTTGTTCTTTAACAACTGAGACGTCGGGATGATCAAATTGATAGTCCAAATCGTTTCCCCCTTCAATCATCTTTCTGGATATTTGTATCATATCATGAACATCTGTTGAAAAGTAGGACAATTTTTGACGGCCCCGTCGCTTTGAGAACGTTTTTCACAATCAGCGAATATAATCCTGCCCGACGAGCAAGTCCGAAATCACTTCTGTCGGAATTTCAAATTCAGGAGAACCCATGTATCCTGGCGCTACTGAGTACTTGTCAAAGCAGATGACGAGGTGTCTGTCCACGTTGATATAAAAGCTCTGATTTGCATCAATGGTTTTAAACCCTTCAATCTTGTACTCCGGTTCATCCTCCAACCAATAAACCTGCCCATCATCACCTGCCATTTGTTCCGTCATAGTCTGATAAATATAATCGGAAATGCGCTCGATGTACGCGTCATCCGAGAAGAGTCCCGGCAGTGTCAATACGTACTGATTATTTAAGTCAATGGTGTCATACGTAATGGTTTCTTCCGTTGATCCCAAGCTTTTGACGAAATACCTGCCCAAAGAGAGAATCTCTCCATCATTGGCTTTGATGATGTACCCGGATTCCGCATTCATATGACCGCCTCCGGCCTCTATTTCAGGGACTTCTCCCAGAAGAGACGCATAGAGTGCCTTACTCTCTTCTAAATATTTTTCATTCAGCGACCGGATGATGCCTGAAGCCTCCTGTCCGGTTCCCGATTCTGCGATCGCTTCTTCTCCTGATTCCGCAGTCACTATGACGGGCGTTTCAATCGCAATATGCGTTCCCGCCGTCGTGTTTTCAAATCGATTGAGTGTCACAACTCTGACAAATGCACCTATAAGCGGAACATCTGAAATCGCGTAGGCAAGCGTCGGACTGACGTTCAACAAAACAATCGCCAGCGCCATTGCCACCGCACTTGATGCCACCCCGTAGCGCCATACGAAACGCATGTGTTTATGACGCGAAAAAGCCGATTTTATCTCCTGCTCTAATGTATCGGGAACGGGAATTCCCTCTATTGCCACACGGAAAGATTCTCTCGTATGCATTCATTCAACCTCCAATTCCATTTTCAACAATTTTAACGCCCGATAGAGCTGTGTTTTTACCGTATTGACGTTCATGTCCATGACCTCCGCAATTTCACTCAGCTTCATGTCATCATAAAAACGCAATGTCACAATGGCTCTGAGCGAAGCCGGGATTTTATCCAAAGCTTCTTCCAAACTCAGGGCATCATAAGACTCCTCTTCTGCCAATGCTTCATACTCTTCCAAAAAATCCACATACACAACCCGTCGATTTTTGCGCAAAAAATCAATGGCCGTATTGGATAGAATACGGTAAAACCAGCATTTCAGATTGGATACATCATTTAAAGATTTTATGCTTCGAATGGCCTTTTCGATGCTTTCCTGAAAAATGTCCGAAGCGTCTTCAGCATTTTTTACATAGCCGTAAGCATAGCGATACAGCGCTTCCCGATTGGAAAGCACAAATTTTTCAAGTATTGTTATGGATGAATCTTTCATGTCGATCGACTGCTCCCTATATTTCTGTTTTGAAACGCGTTTTCACTATTATAACGTGCCATCCGCCTAAAAAGTTTTAAATTTTTGCCGCGTATCATGAAATAAAAAACTCACCCGATGTGCCGAATGCGACTGTATCTGATGAGTTTTATTCTTGGATAGATGATTTGATACGTTATTTTTACAGACATTTTATCATTGAATTTCGCTTATTTCTCGGCAGGCCTATATTAAGGACAATACAAATTCCCCCGCCGCAACATTACCCTCTTTTATCAGTTCTATTTTCTTATCCTTAGGATCGGAGATCACAACAGGTGTCGCTGTACTCAGCCCTTTTCCCGTTATAAGCTCAAGATCTACCGTCACGAGGAGCTTTCCCTTTTCAACAGAATCTCCGATCTTTACATGCTGCGTAAACCCTTCTCCATCCAATTTCACCGTATCGATTCCGATGTGAATCTACACTTCCACTCCGTAATTCAGCTTCATTCCAACCGCATGTCCGGTCGGAAAAATCGCTTCAATTTTCCCG
>JASUTA010000047.1 GCA_030445805.1 Clostridiales bacterium | reverse complement strand
GATTTTTCGGATATGACCACAGTGACGGTTCATATCCGAAACTTGAGAAGCAAGATTGAAGATGACGGCAAATTTATCAAAACCGTCTGGGGGGTGGGGTACAAATTCGTAAAATAATCAGTGGACGTCGATTTGGGCTGACGGTCAAAATGGCTGTTTTTATGTTGGTGCTGTTTCAGATTTACAGCCTTTTATTGATTGGATTTTACTCACTTGTAACGGGTAAGAATATTCAAGCCGGACTCGAAGGCATGCAGCGGGAAACCGCGGCTCAAAACGGTGAAATCGTGGCGGGTATTGCCGAGAGAAGTGACGATATGGAAGCCATTGAATCTTTTTTGGACCACTATGCGGCCGACAATCAAATGGGTATTGCCATGTACGATGACGTTGGACGATTGGTCTATGAAGTGAGCTATCGGGATGGTCTGTTCGGTTATAAGGCCAAAGATTTCGTTATCTTGAAGGGCCGCATTCAGTATGCCTTGGAGATGAATTATAGAATCAATATCAGCAGCTTGAGAGAGGCCGGTGCATTTTCGAGTATTCGCAACTTTTCTCTTGGGCTTATGGGGCTTATGTTCCTGCTCCTCTTGTATTATTTTAGGCGAGCGGTCACAGTTCCGATCAAACAGATTCATGAGCAGGTGAGCGCTGTCACAGGGAGAGGGGATGCCATTCGGATTCCCTATGAGGTGGATGACGAAATCGGCGATTTGTGTCGGACTTTTGAGGACATGGACAAGCGGCTGGAACAATCCTATAGAGATCAGGCGGAGACAATCGAAGCCATCAGTCATGATCTCAGAACGCCGCTGACTTCTATTTTCGGCTATATGGAGCGATTGCGTTCCGGAAAAGATACGGATGAAGACAAACGCCGACGCTATTATGATGTGATTTTCAGAAAAGCTCAGGACATTTATGCACTGACGGAAGATTTGTCGCGGTACGATAAAAACAGCGATGAAAATTTGGAACCAAAGATTGAATCGATTGCACTCGCACCCTTTTTCGAATCACTTTCAGAGTATTATGAAGCGGAACTTCAAGCGGCACAGGTTGATTTTCACAGCAAATTTGAAGGATTTGAAGAAGTGGTAGGTGCTTT
The DNA here is from genome assembly GCA_030445805.1 of Clostridiales bacterium. Taxonomy (GTDB): domain Bacteria; phylum Bacillota; class Clostridia; order Peptostreptococcales; family Acidaminobacteraceae; genus JASUTA01. Next base: position 15,030 of record JASUTA010000047.1, on the reverse strand, counting down.
TGACGGCGATCAGCTCAAGCGGGTTCTCAACAATCTTGTAACCAATGCACTCAAATACGGCGGAAGGCCGTTGACGGTGTATTTTGAAGCCGAAAAATCGGATGGGAAACTTCATATCCGATTTTGGGATACCGGTCAAGGCATACCGGAAGAGGCTTATGCACATGTTTTTGACCGCTTTTGGCGCAGTGAAAAATCCCGATCGCGCGATTTGGGCGGGACGGGACTCGGTCTTTCGATCTGCAAGAATATTGTAGAGGCAAACGGGGGTACTATTGACGCATTTCCTATAACGCCCAGAGGATTCGGCATCCGAATCGAATGGGTGCTGGCTTCTGAAAAGGATATCTCTTAAAAGTGAATAAAAGATCAGATCAAGCGGGTGAGCTCAGACAGTGTATGGATTTCATAAGTGGGCGTTAACCCGCTTTTGTTTTCAAGGAATTTCGGATTATACCAGCAGGTATCGATTCCGGCATTGATGCCACCTTGGATATCTGAAGAAAGGCTATCACCTATTACGAGCGCTTTGCTTTTATCGGCAAAGTTGAGCGCGCGGAGTGCTTTGAAAAAGAATTCCGGATTCGGCTTGGCAACGCCCATTTCTTCCGAGATAAAAAGGGCTTCAAAAAAGGGTGCAATGGAAGAACGGGACATTCTGCCGTTTTGAACACGGGCGAGACCATTTGTTACAATGGCCATGCGATGAGTCGGTTTCAAAGCGGAAAGAACCGGGAAACTCTCTTCAAAAATAATAGCGGCTTCCGCTAAGTGTTTCATGTATTGATCGGAGAATTCGGAAGGACTGAATTGAAAAGAAAAGCGGTCGGCAAGACGTTTAAAACGTTCTGTTTTAAGGGTTTCTTGGGTCATTTCGCCGAGTTCAAAAGCTTTCCAGACTTCTGTATTGATCTGCTTGTAAGCCGACAAGTGAACAGATGATTCATAGGGCAATCCAAAAGAACGCATCGTCTTTTCAAGTGCTTCCCGCTCAGATGCATCAAAGTCGAAAAGGGTATGGTCGGCATCAAAGAGCAGTAATTCGTACTTCATAAATCCTCCTAAGAAATTAAGAAAAGGGATTGTCCTCACGGGCTTCGATACCGAAGCCTGTGAAACGCAATCCCCTTTGATTTTTATAATGTGCGTTTAAATTATTCTACAGGAACCTCAACAGCTACGCGATTAGCATAGGCATTGGCAACTGCGCCGAGGAAATCGCCGTGAGCGTCACGGAGAGACATCGTAGCACCGGCCAGAACGTCTACGTGTACAGCCATTTCTGCATCAGTCAATGCAGCAAGTTTAGCGAGGTCAGCTTCATTTGTCGTATCGAGTTTGATCGGACGACCTGCAGAAGTTGTGTTCTTTGCAAACCATGCTTCGAGTTCAGCAACTGTTTTGCCTACGAAGAAGCTTTGGTAGAAGTCCATTTGTTTGTACCATTCATTGGCTTCGTTCATGTGATACTCATCACCGCGTTGGCGTTTTGTAAGCCATCCGTTGACTTCGGCAGCAGCAGATTCTTCCGTGTTAACGGAGATACCTGAAACGAGTTCGGTATCATGATCTGTTACGTTGTAGCCTTCAGTGTTCGGCCAACCTGAGAAGTGCGGCATTGAAGCACCGTCATAGTTCGGCGTTGCAACTTCATAACCGTCGATGAAAACGCTCAAAATTCTGCCTTCGTCATCAAACGTAGCGGTTGCCATTGCGACGTTAAAGCTGTAAACAGGAACGCCTTCGCTGTCAGATCCGGGACCATTTCTGAAAGCAGTCGTGTGTCCGAGGCCGGTGTAAACCGTTTCGGTATCGCCATCAGTCATAGCGGTTGATCCGGCTTTAACATTGATGACTTGTCCGATTTCGATCAGATTTGCATTTGTGATTTGCGGGTTGAGCGCGAGAAGTTGTGAGAGTGTCATGCCGTGATCCATAGCAATTTTCCACATAACGTCTCCAGCTACAACAGTGTATGTAGCGGCCCCTGAAACGGTTGTCGTCGTAGTAGCTACCGGAACTGCCGGAGCAGTTGTTGTCGTCGGTGTTTCTTCAACCCAGACGGAAGCAGAGCTCGTCGCGTCTTCAGCAAATACCAAAGAAGTCGACAAGATCAATAAGACGACTAAAAGTTGTGCAATTTTCTTGTTCATAAAACCCTCCCTTTATTTTTTGCGAAGTTGTTTTTTCAACTCCAGTGTTGCCCCATTTTCCCCATTCCCCTATGTTTCCTGTCTCTATTTTCAAGGCATGTTCTTTTTATCTCGATGCCTTATACGGAAACAAAAGGGTCTTCTTTCTATACTTGACTACATATTAACATCCCTTGTCAAAAAACGCCATATGTATTATCAAAAAAAACAAAAATCAGACTGAAGAGTTTATAAAATCTTTATGAACGGCGATTCTAAAATATGCTATGCTGAATAAAGATATATTTTGAAATTCAAAGTAAATAAAAAAATAAAATGCGAAAAGTAAATGAGAAAGGAAGATAATGTATGAAACTTCCGACATTTTGTTTAGGAGAACTCTGTTTTAAGATGCCGGTTATACAGGGCGGGATGGGCGTCGGCATATCTTGTTCAAAACTTGCATCCGCTGTATCTGCCGCAGGCGGTCTCGGTGTTATTTCGTCGGCGGAAATCGGATATGCCGAACCGGATTTCAGGGAAGCTCCGCTCGAAGCCAATCTCCGCGCACTGCGCAAGGAGATTCAACGTGCGAAAGCATTAAGCGGCAATGCACCGATCGGAATCAATATTATGGTTGCGATGCGCCATTATGCCGAGGTGGTTCGGGTTGCCGTCGAAGAAAAAATAGATGTCATCATTTCAGGGGCGGGATTGCCGCTTAATTTGCCAAAACTGGTCGGCGATTCGGATGTGAAACTCATCCCCATTGTTTCCTCGGCTCGTGCGGCAAAGGTACTGATGGCGGCTTGGGATCGAAATTACAAGCGTCGTGCGGATGCAATAGTGGTGGAAGGCCCACGCGCAGGTGGTCATCTGGGATTCTCTAAGGAAGATTTGAGTACCGGACACGCACAAAGACTTGAAGAGATCGTGTCGGAAATTAAAGCACAATGGGGAGAGTCAATGCCCATCATTGCAGCAGGCGGAGTCTTTGACGGAGCAGATGCGGCAAAACAATTTGCAGCAGGGGCTTCGGCCGTTCAAATGGCAACGCGATTTGTTCCGACGTTTGAATGTGATGCGCATCCGGACTATAAACAAGCCTACATTGACGCGACTCCCGAAGACATCGTTTTAGTTCACAGTCCTGTCGGTCTGCCGGGGCGCGCACTCAATAATGCATTTGTTAAAAAAATCGGTGCGGGGGAGCCACTGAGTGACTGCCATCAATGTTTAATGAAATGTGATCACTCCTACTGCATCTCCGATGCGTTGATTGAAGCCGTAAAAGGAAATGTAAACGAAGGGTTGATTTTTGTAGGGGAAAATGCGCATAAATGTAAGGGGATGACTTCTGTCAAGGCGGTTATGCGTGAATTTGAAGAAGAAGTTGCCAAAGCGATGTTATAGGTGTGCCGATATAAAGCGTATCCATTGAATAAAATGTAACAGAGGCAGGTTCGCGAAATGATGGATTTTATTTCACGGACCTGTCTTTTTTGTTTTTAACAGAACCGTGGATTGAAAAAACAAAACGATTGTATTATGATGATATTGTTCGGATTAAATTTCAGTAGTCGAAATAATAATAGATAAAAGCGAGGAGTCGGTCATGTCTTACAGTTTTAAAAATGATTATAGTGAAGGGGCACATCCTTCCATATTGGAAGCGATGACACTTGAGAACGGTATTCAGAGAGATGGGTACGGAGAAGATGCCGTTTGCAATCGGGCGGCTGAAAAAATCAAAAAATTTCTGGACAATCCGGAATCGGAAGTCTTTTTTTTGAGTGGCGGGACGCAGACAAACCTCACCGTGATATCCGCATTTCTCAGACCTCACGAAGCGGCAATTGCCGCAGAAACAGGACATGTTCTCGTTCATGAGACCGGTGCGATTGAAGCAACCGGACATAAAGTAGTTGCGATTCCTTCAGGAGACGGCAAGATAACCGCCGAGCAAATACACAAGGTTGTCCTGCAACATGAAGATGAGCACATGGTCAAACCAAAACTCGTTTACATTTCAAATCCGACAGAAATCGGAACTGTGTATACACGAGAAGAAATCTTGGCACTTAAGACTCAATGTGCGCTCGATCAGTTACTGCTCTATGTCGACGGCGCCAGACTCGGAAGTGCCTTGGCGGCTCTTGAAGGCAATCTGACACTGGCTGATTTGTCGGAACTGACGGATGCTTTTTATATCGGAGGCACCAAAAATGGCGCTTGGATCGGAGAAGCACTCGTTATCAACAGAGAATCTCTCCAAGAAGATTTCAGATATCACATGAAACAGAAAGGGGCATTGCTCGCAAAAGGAAGACTGATCGGCATTCAATTTGATGTGCTGTTTACCGATGGTCTATACGTAGAGGTCGCAAAGCATGCCAATCGTCTGGCTCAAAAAATGAGAAAAGCCTTGGCGGAGGAAGGATATGAATTTCTGACGGATTCCCCCACCAATCAAATTTTCCCGATTTTACCTGTACCTCTGATTCAGACGCTATCAAAAGATTTTGGATTTTTTAAGTGGGCTGAAACGGCACCGGGATTTGCGGCCATTCGCTTGGTGACGTCCTGGGCAACACCGGAATCCGCAGTGGATGCATTTATTGAAGCGGTTAAAAAGAACAGGCAATAAAGAGATGCTACTCGAAGACGGACAAGGAGGGGGAACGATGGAAAACAGATTAGAAAAATATGCGAAATTGGCCGTTGAAGTCGGCATCAATCTTAAGTCCGGAGAAGGACTGGCTATAACGACAGATTACAGGGGCGTTCCGCTTGCACGAGAGGCTGTAAAACACGCGTATCGTTTGGGTGCCAAAGATGTTCAAATTTTTTATTCGGATTCAATGATGACCTTATCAAAGTATGAAAATGCATCAGAAGAAGCTCTGGCATTTTTCCCGAAATGGCAAGTAGATGCCATCTGTGCTATGTATGAAGATGACTATCATCATCTGTATATTCTTACACCCGATCCTGAACTTTTAAAAGACGTGCCGAGCGACAAAGTGGCGGCAGTTCAAAAAAAAGCGGCGGAGGCCATGTCTCCGGCGGTTCGTTACAGAATCACAGGACAGACGAAGTGGAGTATTGTCGCTATGCCGACGCAAACGTGGGCGGACAGCGTTTTCCCGGATTTGCCTGCGGAAGAAGCCCTTGAAAAACTGTGGGAAAAAGTGGCGTATGCCGTGCGTTTGGATTGTGAGGATCCTGTAGAAGCGTGGCGAGCACATGACCGTGCACTGAAAAAATACCGCGATTATCTCAACGACGCCTCATTTGAAAAACTTAAGCTGACGGCGCCGGGAACGGCACTTGAAATTACACTTGCCGAAGGACACAATTGGATGGGGGGCTCTAAGGAAAGCTTCAAAGGAGACGCTTATGTCGCCAATATTCCGACGGAAGAAGTCTTTACAACGCCACATCGCATGAAAGTGAACGGAACCGTCAAAGCGACCAAGCCGCTCAGTGTCAACGGAAAGTTGATCGATCATTTTGGATTCGAGTTTAAAGATGGCTGTGTCACTGATTTTTATGCGGGCAAAGGCGCTGATGTTTTAAAGAAATTGCTTGAAAACGACGAAGGCGCTTGCAGACTCGGGGAAGTGGCATTGGTTCCGAACCATTCACCTATTTCGGACACGGATATTTTGTTCAATAATACATTGTTTGATGAAAATGCTTCGGTTCATCTTGCCCTTGGGCGTGCGTATACGTATGCGATGCGCGATGGCAATCAGATGACGCCTGAAACCCTTGAAGAGAAAGGCGCAAACAACAGTTTAATCCACGTGGATTTTATGATCGGCGGGCCGGAGATGACGATTGTGGCTTACTCAAAAGACGGCAGTACGGTAACACTGTTTGATAAGGGCAACTGGACGTTTTAGATTTAGGGGGCTAAACCCGATGTTTAAACCCTGATGTTTTCGGTTCGGTGGCAAACGGGAAACCCAAAAATTATTAAAGTCTGAAAGCTGTCAAAAATAAACCCCGAAATCAGTAAAAATCTGATTCCGGGGTTTTTATAATCCGTTTAAAAAAATGACATAAAGCACTTCGGTTACGAGATGCGCTCCAAAAGTTTCTTGTGCGTTTTGTCAATGCCGATGGCACCAAGAGGTGCGGTAATGACTATGGCCAATACGGCAACCGTTAAGATGAGTTCGCCGGATGCGACACCACTCGCCAGAGGAATCGCACCGATAGCGGCCTGAACCGTTGCTTTAGGAATATAAGCAATTGCGGCAAAAAGGCGTTCTTTCGGCTCAAGCGGTGTTTTCAATAAACTGAGAAAAACCCCAAACAATCTGAATACCAGTGCGCCGAAAATCAGCAGTACGGCACCGATGCCCACGCCCGCCAAATAGCGGATGTCCACTTCGGCACCGACAAGGACAAAGAGCAGGATTTCAGCTCCTACCCATATTTTTGAAAATTTTCCCATGATACGTTTGGCGAGAACGTCGTATTGTTTTAAAATCGTGGCGCCGAGGGCCATGACGGCGAGCAAACCGGAGACGGGCACATAAGTCTTGACAGCAGCTTCAAAAGTTACAAGCAAAAATGCCGTACTCATGATAATGAGCACTTTTATGGTGTCACGCATGTGAATCAGCTTGAAAATTTTAACGAGCATCAGTCCAAGCAAGATGCCGAGCCCGATGCCCAGAAGAATAGAGATCGGAACGGCGAGCAGGCTGAGACCGTTAAAACTGGAACCGTGATACATATTGAGAAAAGTCGTAAACAGGACAATGACGTAAATGTCATCAACAGAAGCTCCTGCCATGACCAATTGAGGAATGCTTCGCGTTTTGCCGTAACCGGATTCGATGAGCGAAATCATTCGGGGTACCACAACTGCAGGTGAGACAGCGGCAATGACGGTTCCGAGAATAGCCGCTTCGAGTCTTGGCATACCGAGTAGAATCGGCGCCAAAAAAGTAATGGCGGCAATTTCAAACGTTGCCGGAACAAAGCACATGAGTACAGCAGGACGACCGACGCGTTTCAAATCTTTTAAGTCAATCGTCAGACCGGCCCGGATTAAGATGACGATCAGCGCGATTTCACGCAGATCAGCGGAAATATTCAAAATTTCCGGCGCAATTAAATTGAGAACATAAGGTCCTAAAACGATGCCGGATAGGAGCATGCCAACCAGCCCGGGAATTCCGATTCGATTGAAAATGCCGCTGAGAGAAAATCCGACGATAAGAATTAAAGCTAAGCTGAATAGCATAAAAATCACTCCTTTATACCGGGTTATCATAGCATAGCTGGCGCCATGGAGCAAGAGCTTGAATAAAATATACAGTATAATCATTTTAAATACACTTTTATGCTTTGCGTTGTTCACTTATATAATGTAAAATAAAGTAAAGCTTGCAATACACAATCAATCAAAACGATTGAAACATAGAATTCATATTAAAAAAAGGGGCGAAAAGTGATGGATATTCTTGAAGCATTAGTGAAGTCGGCAAAAGTATTTAACGATACGACCATCAAAGACACAGCAATTGCAATTACCGACCTGGATAAATACCTCTTCTATATGCCTGGAGAAAAATTAAATCATCGCGTAAAAGCGGGAGATATTGTGCCAAACGGCGCGCTGATCAATCGTGCTATGACACAGAAGAAAAAACTTGTTGCCATCGTGGACGAAACAGTCTTTGGGTTTCCCTATGTGGGAACGGCAATGCCTGTTTTTGATGAAAGCGGACATAATGTAATCGGCGGCGTTTTCATAGGAGAGAATATTGAAGAACAGGAAATGATTAAAAACATGTCCAACGCCATTACGACAAACATGGGCGATGTCAATGAAATGGCTCAAGGCATCAGCGAGAAAATGACGTTATTAAACAGTTTGCAAAAAGAGTTGACAGAGCGACTCTCCAATTTCGACAATGAACTCAAGGGGATTGAAAGTTTTTCAAAAATCATTGAGGGCATTTCTAAGCAAACAAATATGCTCGGTATCAATGCCGCCATTGAATCGGCAAGGCTCGGAGAAGCGGGCAGAGGTTTTGTAGTCGTTGCCGAAGAAATCGGGAAATTGTCAAAACGGAGCCAAGAATCCGTGTCGAGTATTCATAAGACAACACAAGAAATTCAGAACAACAGTCAAAATTTGATGACTGAAATGAATAAAATAGAGACGATTTCTTCGGAGATCAATGAAATCCTCTCTCAAGTTGCCAATTCGGTAGACAAAGTCAATGCGATGGTTCAACAACTTAACGCTATGACACAAATCAAAGGCTGATGAATTCAAGTCTTCAGGCGTGAACCGGATGCCATTTCACAAGGTGTTAAGGCAATGTAAAATTTATAAAAAAATCCGTATGTCTATGCAAAAGGGCTTGACTTCTTAATAAAATCCGCGTACAATAAGTCATTAGAAACAGATCACTTCTGGGCGAAGTACACTTTTTAATTTGGTCCCGTGAGACCATAAAGGGGTATATGATGATTGTGTTTTTTCTTGGGAACAAGGGCGCGCTGTGCCCTGTGTTTAGCATGAAAATTTTAAAAAAAATGAATAACTGGGAAGCGTCAATGCCTAATTTTCTAGGTGTTGTCTCTTCCTTTTTTTGTTCTTACAAGCCGTGTTTTTACGATATAGGAGGTCGAGTATCATGAGCAAGGCACATGCCAAATTAATACTTGAAAACGGACAAGTGTTTGAAGGAGAAGCGTTCGGCTACCTCGAGTCTTGCGTGGGCGAGGTGGTTTTTAATACAGGGATGACCGGGTATCAGGAGATTCTGACCGATCCGTCTTATTTCGGACAGATTGTTGTAATGACGTACCCTCTGATCGGAAATTACGGCATCAATTTTGAGGATTTGGAATCGGCAACACCAAAAGTAAGGGGATTTGTCGTCCGGGAAAAATGTGATGCTTCGAGTAATTTCAGATCAGAGATGGAAATTGATGAATATCTGAAACTCAATAAAGTCATGGGCATTTCAGGTGTCGATACCAGAGCGCTGACGCGGATGCTCAGAAATTACGGCACTATGCGCGGCTTGATTACTTTGGGTGATCCGACAGAAGCTGAAATTCAGGCTCAAATCGATACTTTTGACAATCGCACAGCGGTTTACCAAGTAACAACGGAGACCCCTTACCATATTGAAGGAAGCGGTAAGCGCGTAGCCATTATGGACTACGGTGTTAAAAACAGCATTGTGGAACACTTCAGAAAAAGAGGATGCGATATCACCGTGTATCCTGCTGGAACGACTGCAGATGCCGTACTCGCTTCCGAACCGGAACTTGTTTTTCTTTCAAACGGCCCCGGAGATCCGAAGGACGTTCCGTCAATTGTAGGTGAAGTCAAAAAAATGATCGATGCGAAGCCGGTTGTGGGCATTTGTCTCGGACATCAACTCATTGCCCTCGCCATGGGTGGGAGCACGGGAAAACTAAAATTCGGACATCACGGATGCAACCATCCGGTTAAAGATTTGAGACAAGATCGCGTCTTTATTACATCACAAAATCACGGCTACTATGTGGAAAAACTTCCCGAGCATGCCGAAATCACACATAAAAGCATGAATGACGATACTGTAGAAGGCATGCGCCTGACAGATCGTCCGGTATTCTCGGTTCAATTCCATCCGGAAGCGGCACCGGGGCCTGTAGAAAGCGACTATTTATTCGATCAATTTTTAACGTATGCAAAGTAGGGGGACGATATGCCATTTAATCAACAGATCAAAAAAGTCCTGGTCATCGGATCGGGTCCAATCGTCATCGGACAAGCTGCGGAATTTGACTATTCCGGGACACAAGCCTGCCAGGCGCTGAAAGAAGAAGGCGTGGAAGTCGTGCTCGTCAACTCGAATCCGGCAACCATTATGACAGACTCCGGTATAGCGGATCACATTTACATTGAGCCGATCACAGTGGAGTATGTCGAAAAAATTATCGCAAAAGAACGCCCCGACAGCCTCCTCGCTGGAATGGGCGGGCAAACGGCACTGAACATGGCGCTCATGCTTTCTGAAGCCGGTATTTTAGACCGATACAATGTGCAACTCATCGGAACGAAGCTCGATGGCATTAAGCAAGGCGAAGACCGCGATCTCTTCAAGAAATTGATGGAACGCATTGAAGAGCCGATTATTCAATCGACGATTGTCACCAATATAGATGAGGGACTAAAATATGCGGAAGAAATCGGATATCCGGTGATTATCAGACCGGCTTATACCCTCGGCGGTACAGGCGGTGGGATAGCCGATACGGAAGCGGAACTGAAAGTAATTCTCAAATCCGGTCTTCAAGCAAGTCCTGTTCATCAAGTGTTGCTTGAAAAGAGCATCAAAGGCTGGAAAGAAGTTGAGTACGAAGTGATGAGAGACGGAAAGGGCAACTGCATTTCCGTATGTAACATGGAAAACTTGGATCCTGTCGGGATTCATACGGGAGACAGTATTGTTGTTGCGCCGAGTCAAACCCTTTCCGACAAAGAATATCAAATGCTCAGAACTTCCGCTTTCAATATCATTGAAGCCATTGAAATAGAAGGGGGATGCAACGTTCAGTTTGCCCTAAATCCCCATAGTTTTGAATACGCTGTCATCGAAATCAATCCACGCGTTAGCCGATCGTCGGCACTGGCCTCAAAAGCGACGGGGTATCCGATCGCAAAAGTGGCTGCTAAAATTGCACTCGGCTATGGACTGGATGAAATAAAAAACGCCGTAACGGATGTTACTTATGCTTGTTTTGAGCCGAGTCTGGACTACGTCGTCGTCAAAATCCCGAAATGGCCGTTTGATAAATTCGGTACAGCAGATCGAATTTTGGGAACAAAGATGATGGCCACCGGAGAAATTATGGCGATCGGAAGCAATTTTGAAGCGGCGTTCATGAAAGGCATTCGCTCCCTCGAGCTCGGTCAATATCACTTACAACACAAAAAATATCGCAAACTTGATACCGCAACATTAAAGAAGCGTATTGTAAAAGCCGATGACGAACGTATTTTTGCTCTGGCTGAGTTGATGCGCCGTGGATACAGACTTGAAAAAATTGCAGAAATCACCGGCATCGATATGTGGTTTTTAAAGAAATTGTCGGGTATTGTCGCAGAAGAAACAAAACTCGAAGAAGCAATTCCTGAAGATATGACCTCTGAATGGATGAGAAAAATTAAAAGACGCGGATTTTCGGACAAGGGGATTGCTGATTTGCTCGGAACTGTCCCGGAAACCGTTTATCAATTCCGAAAAAAATGGAATATCGAGCCGGTATTTCATATGGTAGATACATGCGGCGGCGAATTCGAAGCGGTGTCACCGTATTATTATTCCAGTTATGAAACCGTGGATGAGGTGACTGTCAGTGACCGAAGAAAAGTCATGGTCATCGGATCCGGCCCGATTCGAATCGGACAGGGCATCGAGTTTGACTATGCGTCTGTACAATGTGTACGTGCGCTTAAAAATTTGGGCTACGAGACGATTATTGTCAATAACAATCCCGAGACGGTCAGTACGGACTTCAATATTTCCGATAAGCTCTACTTTGAGCCATTGACTGAGGAAGATGTGCTCTCTATTATTGATAAGGAAAAACCGGATGGCGTTATGCTTCAGTTTGGCGGTCAAACGGCAATCAAACTGGCAAAATTCATGAGCGAAAAGAATATCCCAATCTTCGGAACCGATGCGGCGCAGATCGACTTATCGGAAGACAGAGAAAAATTTGATGAATTCCTTGAATCGGTTAATATCAATCGACCGAAAGGAAAAGGGGTCTTCACCATGGATGAGGGCCTCGGAGAGGCAAGGGTTTTGGGGTATCCGGTCATCGTGCGTCCGAGTTATGTCTTGGGCGGGCAGGGCATGGAAATCTGCTACAGCGACAAAGAACTCACTTATTACCTCGAAAATGCTTTTGAAAAGGATAAGAAAAATCCTGTATTGATCGATAAATACCTCATGGGAAAAGAAATCGAAGTCGATGCGATTTCCGATGGAAAAACGGTTCTGATTCCGGGTATTATGGAGCATTTGGAACGTGCCGGAGTTCACTCCGGTGATAGTATGACATTGTTTCCTGCTCAAAGTCTTTCTAAAGATATCACAGAAAAAGTGATTGATTACACACAACGCATTGCACTGGGAATCGGCATTAAAGGCATGATTAACATCCAGTTTATCGAATATGAAGACAATTTGTATGTGATCGAAGTGAATCCCAGAGCATCCAGAACCGTCCCTTATATTACGAAAGTCAGCGGTGTGCCGATTGTCGATTTGGCAACTCGAGCATCACTGGGGGAACCGCTTGACCAACTGGGATATGGGGAAGGGCTTTATCCGGCACCGCCTTGGATTTCCGTTAAGGTACCTGTTTTTTCAACACACAAACTGCCGCGTGTTGAAGTCAGCCTTGGCCCGGAAATGAAATCTACAGGAGAAGTGCTTGGCATCGGAAAGACAGTGGAAGAAGCACTGTTTAAAGGATTTTTAGCGGCAAAATACGCACCACAGGTTGAAAAACCAAGAGTGCTAATGACGCTCAGAGACAAAGATAAAGCCCAAATCAAGGCAATTGCGCCATTGATTCAGGCTTTGAATGCTGAAGTCATCGCAACGCCCGGAACGGCAAAAGCGTTGGCGGAGAACGGCATCTCTGCAAAAATTGTCAATCGAATCGATGGGGATGAGCCAACCGTTATTGACTTAATCCAAACCGGAGACTTGGATTTGATTGTCAATACACCGACTCGAGGCAATGATGCGACACGTGACGGATTTACCATAAGACGTGCCGCTGCGGAACGCAGTATTCCGACGTATACCTCAATGGATACCTTTGTGGCGTGGGCTAAAACCACGTTGAAAATAAAAAGCGCAGACGATACAGATGTCTACGCGCTTAGTTTGATGGGTGTTGTCAGAGTCTGAATCGGACAGATGGCGCACCAAGCTCTGGGGCGATATAGAATGCCTAAAATCAGACCGATGATGGTTGAGGTCATCATGATTGAAAAGATACGATAGCTGGCATGGATTAAAAATCCGGGTGCGGCAATCGAGATGAGTTGCGGAAAATCGACTTGTATCGGAAACATCATGAGAAATCTGGGATAATCCATGACCGGAATACGGCCTGATGCGACCATAAAAGTGGACATGGTGGCAAGCATCAAGTTGACGCAGAATAATTGAATGACAAATTTACCGGTTTCCTTGGTGAGAAGCCCCTTTGGCGGCTGTTTACCAAGTGAAATTTTTCCGAGGGCCTTGGTGAATAAGCTTGATCTGGGACAATAGCTTGTACACCAAGGCTTTTTTCCCGTTTTGTAAGCCATTATAAAAGGTGTAATCATACAAATCAATCCCAGCCATGAAAATAAAATGTTTACAAAGCTGAGACCAAAAAAGAGTAGGGTACCGAGAAAAAGCCAGTCGGTGTAGTTTTTCTTCATTTTTGCCTCCTTACCCCCTATGCCCCGGGGTATAAAAGACATTTTATAAGAGAAGCGAAAACTTGTCAAGGCACAAGAAAAAGGCACAAGAAAAGGGATGAAAAAAAGGGACAGAAAAAGGGCTGAAAATTGAGATTTAATCGGAAATTTAAAGGGTTATTGAGTGCTGTTTGCCATTTTGCTCTCATCGGTTGTCATTCGATTGGGGTTAACGTAATCGAAGAAGTCCACATCGTCCCGAATCATGTGATTGATGATCACTTCCCGAATCAGGGCATTTACAATGGAAGAAACGGCCATGTTTCCGGAAATAATTTGCTCATGATAGAGCGCCGCTCTTTCAAGCAGACGATGGTGAATCTCTTTGTGACGTGCGAAGGATTCGGAAGGATAGCGGCTGGTTTCCAATACCTTTTCTTCTTCTTCAAAATGCATGGCAATATGAGCTGTAAGGGATTCAAACTGCGCGACGAGTTTTTGATGGTTCAGAGGCAGCAAACTTTCTTCATAAAGTGCATTGGCTAGAGAAAAGAGCGTTCTATGCTGGCCGTCGATCATGGCGTTGCCCGAGTTAAAAGCATCTTGCCACGTCAGTTTAATAAAAGTACTCGTGAGTTGTTCACCGGGATCTAAAGTGATCACGCGGTTTCTCCCGAGATTTTTTGCTTTAAAAAGCGCATTATCAGCGCGTTTGAACCAATTTTCGTAGTTTTCTTCAGAAAATCTCTGTGCAACACCGAAACTCGCAGATACGATGCCGGCATCTTCATGTGTGTAAGAATCCAATCGCCTTCTGATTTTCTCTGCAACAATAATGGCACCGCGCAGGGTGATATTCGGAAGTAAGATGGCAAATTCTTCTCCGCCCCATCTGGCAAGGGTATCGGTTTTGCGAAGAATGTTTTTAGAAAGCAATGCTGTATTTTGAAGCACTTTATCGCCGACTATATGCCCCCATGTGTCGTTGACTTTTTTGAAGTGATCCAGGTCAAAAATGATCATAGAAAGTGCCCCGCCATAACGATCGTTTCGCTCGATTTCATCGGAGATGAGTGATTCAAAATACTGTCGATTGTAAAGCTGGGTTAATGTATCCGTGGAAGCTTTATCCATCAATTGCTGTTCGTGTTCTTTTTTGTGCTGAATATTGATCAAAATGCCTTCATAATATTTTGGAGTTCCATTTTCGGAAACCAGTGAGAGATGAATTTCCGCCCAGAAAGGCTGACCGTTAAAATCCAGCAATTGAACTTCAAAGTAAAAGTCATACTGTTTAAAGAATGCATTTAAAAGCTTTTTATAATCGGTAGGGTCAGAACAGAGGGATTCAGTTTCCGTGTTTAAGCGCTTAATCACCGCGTCCATTGTCTTGGCTGAAAATTCATCTCTCAGATAATCGTTACAATAGGTAAA
>JASUTA010000046.1 GCA_030445805.1 Clostridiales bacterium | reverse complement strand
GTTCAGCCCGAACCCATATATGCGATTTTTTTATGTACTCGATCCCAATGGGTTCAAAATTCAATTTGTGGAAGACAAGAGCCCGAAGTAGAAAAAATACACATAAAAAAGCATGGCTTTTAAGCCATGCTTTTTATTTTCCGGAGATAGCGGGTAAAGCTACCTCCGAAAAACAGCGCCTATAGGAGATGACATTTCTTTTGAAGAAATTTGCCGAGATGAATGACGCTGCCGCCGCGTGTAATGGCTGTCAGCAATTCCGGATCGTACTTTTTACAGACGGAACCGGCAATACGTGTGACGGGCGTGCCGTCATAAGCTGCCGGGAACATCGGGGTTGTCGGTCCGACGATGATGATTTCCCTTGATTTTTCCGCCATGGCAAGAAGTCCGTCAATGGTTTGGTTGAGAACGGAGGTCCCTGTGATTAAAATGACGTCAGCATTTTTCATGCCTTCTTTTTGTTCTGCCATGGGTGAGAGATCAGGTGAGCCACCATGTGCTTCTAAGCCCATATCGTAGATGTTCAAATGCTGAACTTCCGGTTTAATCTTTTTCAAAACAGGCGGAATGCGGCCGATCATGACGACGCGGTCATCCGGTTTAAAAGACAAACCGAAAGTGTTGCTGCCGTCGTCATCTGAAAGGGGTTGCAGCCCGGATACGGCATTGAGGACAGCGCTTGCGATGGTGCGCTCTGCCATGGAGCCGTCTAGAATTTTTAAAGCTAGTGTTTTGGCTTCTTTTCCGATTGCATCGCATGCGAGGGCGTAGAGATTATGGGTGTGCATGACTTCTTCGGTAAACATGTGTGCAATGCCGACACTGTCGTCAGATAGTCTGCAATAGGCGAGATTGACGCCGTACCGGAAATCGACGACGGTTTTTCCCTCTAAGTAGGGCAAAGCCGCTTGATAAATTTTTTCAATAATCATGGCTGATTCTCCTTTTTGCACAGGTAAGCGCATAAAATTCGATAAACGGTTTCTCTATTTTGTTCCGTCACCGTTGTCAAAGATACTTCAGGATGATTTCGGATATAGTGAAGCAGTGGTGTGTGAACCGGTTTGATAACACTCAAAATCGTGTAGTCCGATTCAAACAGAGTCTTAATGCTCTTGCTGAATGCGGGTGCATTTGCTTCAAGAAACCCGATCTCATCCATCAAAATGACGCTGCCTTTCGGAATGTCTGAGAGAAACGACACGCCAAGGGTTTCAAATACGTTGGTATGTATAACTGCCTGTTCCATTCCGTTGACTTCGGCAATGCAGTTATCAGGTGTGCTGATCATTTCACCCATTGCGGAGTAAATATGAATCTGTGCCATATCGGATGAAGTAGACCCCTCTATTTTTTTGGTGCGGAATCCATAAATGGTCTGGTCGCCGTAGATATCTTTGACCAATCGATTGATCAGGGTGGTTTTTCCGACGCCCATATCGCCTGTTACTGCAATCTTAAGCATAGATTACTCTCTGAATGTTGAATTGGCAAGCAATTGGTTGACTTCTTCATCGCTGAGATCATAATGCCAGAACAATTTGTAGAACGCTTGGATTCTGGCTGCGATATCGATGTCGTAAAGATCCGGATAGAGCAGGTTGCCCAGCCAGTCGATACCGATGATTTGATTGATGCTCGGCGGGTTCGAAAGGAAGTTATACGGTCCGCTCGGAATTTCGTAGTAATTGCCGTCTTTAACTGCGCGGAGTCCGCTCCAATAAGAATCTTCCGTCAGCGTTGCGTACGGTCCGCCGACATCGAGTAAAATGACATCCGGGTCTGCCGAAATGACTTCTTCCATAGTGACTGTATTGCCGCCGCCTTTATTGCTGACTTCGGGAACGACAATCGCATTGTCCACACCAACGGCTTCGAGAACCGTGCAGTGGATAGAGCCCTTTGCGTTGCAGTTTAATCCGCTTTCCCCGGTTCCAAACATGACACTTAGGCGGTTTTCATCTGTGATTTGTGCGCTTGCCGCCGCGGCTCTGGCCATGGTTTCTTCTGTAAATTCAGCCATTGCTTCTCCTTGAGCTTCTTCTCCGAGGAGTGTCCCGAGTTTTTTGAAGGCTTCCGGATAGGTTGCGGTTGTGGCTTCGATGAAAATAATCGGAATGCCGACTTGTTCTTGGTAGGCATCCATATCGGCGGCCATGTCTTCTTTGATATCCCCGAGGTCAATAATGACTTGTGGTTGCAAATTGATGAGTTCTTCAAGGTTGATGTCTTGTTTCCCGTAGATTTGTCCGGTAGACGGCAGACTTAAATAAGACGCCGGATAATACTTTTGATAGGCTTCGTCCGGTTGTCTGGCGATAGAAACCAGTTTATCCGGTGCAATGGCATAGAGGATAATTGTCGCCAAAGATCCGCTTGGTGCAACGCGCTCGATTGAAACCGGCAGTTCGACTTCTCGGCCGAGATCATCTGTGAAAATAAAGGTTGTCGCAGCTTCAGCTTCTGTGGTTGTTTCGGCTGCAGTTGTTTCTGTGACGGCTTCTGTGGTCGTGGCTGTGTTTTCCCCCGCAGAAGTACTTGTACATCCGGTTGTCGTCATTCCGATAACCATGACGAGAACCAATGCAAGGATCCATATTTTTTTCATTATCTTTTCCTCCCTAAATCTTTTTATGTCAGAAACGGAATCAATTGACCGTCTCTTACTTCAACTTTCAGTGAGTAGAGCTGTTCCATCAAATTCGGATTAATCACTTCCCCAGGTTTCCCGCTTGCGACATTCATTCCATCGTACATGGCAATGACTCTGTCGGCAAACTGCAAGGCGTTTTGAGGATTATGAGAAGATTGAATGACGAGCATCCCCTCTTCAGACAAATGGCGCATTTTATTTTGAATGCGAAGCTGATTGCCGTAGTCGAGATTCGATGTGGGTTCATCCATGATGAGAATTTTGGCATCCTGCACCAAGGCGCGGGCGATGAGAACCAATTGCCTTTCTCCGCCGCTGATTTCCGTAACGCCGCGTTCAGCCAGGTCGGAAATCCCGAGTTTCTCCAAAACTTCTCTGCTCTTTTCATAATCCGAATCGGAGGGAGAGGCAAATAGAGGCATGTAAACGGTGCGTCCCATCGTTACCGTTTGCAGAACGGAATAATTAAAGGTCGGTTTGTAACTTTGGGGAATATAAGCGACTTCTTTTGCGAGTTCGGCAATGGAATAGTCGCTGATCGACTTGCCGCTAATGAGAATATTCCCGCGAGAGCTTTTCAGTTGGCCCAGAATGCATCGGAACAGCGTGCTTTTTCCGACCCCGTTTGGACCGAGTATGTATATGAGTTCGCCGTAATCAGCGGAAAAGGATACGCCCTTTAAAACCGGTGCGCTGTTATAGGAAAAATATAAGTTTTCAATGGAAAGGCTCATTTATTTCCCCCTTTTTCGACAATCATGTACAAGAAAAACGGTGCGCCGACAAAGGCTGTCAAAATGCCGATCGGAATTTCCACTGTTGTTGCGGTGCGCGCCAAATCATCCACGAAAATCAAAAATCCGCCGCCGACCAGCATGGACGCGGGCAGGAGATAACTGTAATCACAGCCGACCAGTTTCCTTGAAAAATGCGGAATCACGAGTCCGACCCATCCGATCAGGCCGCTGATGGCAACACAGGCCGCTGTCATTAAAGTGGCGCATAGGATGACAATCATACGCAATTTCTTGGTATCGACGCCGAGGGCACGCGCTTCATCATCTCCGACTGTGATGACATTCAGACGCCAGCGCATCAGCACCAGTGGGATGATACTGATGAAAACAGTCGGTACGAGAAAAGGCAGGTCGCTGTTGCGGACACCGGCCAAGCTACCCATCAGCCAATAGGTAATGGCGGGCAATTCATCCGTTGGGTCGGCTACGAGTTTGATGAAGGACGTCCCCGCAGTGAAGAGGGTACTGATCATAATACCGGCTAAAATGAGGCCGAGGGTCGGATTGCTTCTGTAGCGCCCTGCGATGGACACCGTGGCGAAAACCGCAATGGTTCCTGTGATGAATGCGGCTGCGCTGATGCCGAATCCGTTCATGCCCATAAAGATACCCAAGGCCGCACCGAAGGCTGCGCCTGCCGAAGACCCCAGAATTTTAGGAGAGACCATCGGGTTGTTGAACATGCCCTGGTAAACGCTTCCTGCGACAGAAAGCGACATGCCGACCAGAGCCGCTGCAATAATGCGGGGAAATCGGACATTGAGGACGACGATCTCCTGATTTTGTTCCCAAATCGGTTGAAGCGGTAAGACGCGTGAAAAGAGAATTCGCACCACTTGACTCGGGGGGACAAAAAAGCGACCGATTGAAAAAGAAATCAAAAATATCAGACAGAACAGGCCCACAAGTATTAGAAGGCGTTTGTGAATCTTCTTTTTAGGGAAATGATCGGCGGCATCCGCTGCGCGCCCGCTGATATCTTTTTTCTTTGGAAAAAGTTTCATGAGATAATTTCTCCTGATGTTCTGAGTGTTACCAGTTGCCCGGCAATGCTGATGGCGATTTCCGCCGGGGTTTCTCCTTTTACAGAGGAGAGACCGATCGGTGTTGTAATGCGGGCAACATCTTCTTCTGTGAACCCGTGAGACATGATGTTCTCTTGAACTTTGGCCTTTTTATGTGAACTTCCGATGACGCCGATGTATTTGGCGGGTGTTTTGAGCGCTTGCTCCTGAACAATTTGATCGTACGCATGACCGCGCGTCATAATAACGACGTAATCATCCGCCGTGATTTCATTCATATCGTAAATGTTTTCAAAGTCTACTTTGCGGAGGCTGAAAGCATTCGGAAAAAGGGTGGGTTTTAAAAATTCATCACGATCTTCATGAACAATACAGCGGAAATTTAAATGACTGAGGACGGGAACGAGTTCCTGCGCCACATGTCCGCCTCCAAAGATGAACAAATACCCGGCGGAGAGCAATTGTTCCGAGTAATATTGCTTTTTATCGAAGGTGAAGTGATTGGCATATCCCTTGATATTCGGAAGAAATTCCGGCTGGCTGGCACCGGCATCGATGCCGACTAATCCGAGTTTTTCCGAATACAGTCCCAAATTGCCTTCCGCCTTGTCGGTCAATTCCGTAACCAGCCACGTTTCTTTTTTTTCTCTGAACTGATCCAGTGCGATGTTGCAAAGATTGAGAACATGTGCATCATCGCCCCTTATAAACCTAAAGTACACGGAGACATCTCCGCCGCAGATCATCCCTAAATTTTGGACGTCTCGATCATTCAGTTCAAAATGCATGAGTTGAGAAGTCGGATTTTTGAATAAATCAGCGGCAATCATTTCACAGCGGTATTCAACGGCACCGCCGCCGATGGTGCCACATAATCGACCGCTTTTCCCGATCAGCATGCGGGCGCCCGCACCGCGCGGTGTTGCACCGTGGCTGGCGACAACTGTAACGATTACAGAGTCTTGTGACTGCGTCAGTTGATTTTTTAATTCGGCAAAGAGTTTTTGCATAGCACGCCCTCCAAAATATTAAAATCATACGAATTATTTTTAAAAACAACTCGGTGCTAAAAAAAAAGCAAATGCGCTTTTTAACGTGATACTCTTACTTGAGAATATCTTAACAAGAATGTCGTTGTCAAGCCTTTTTTAGGATGAACAAATTCTTTTTTTCGAGGAGGAATATTTTTGTGGGAAGAGATATTTTTTATTGATAAGAGAGATGCTTTGTGCCAACAGACGGACTTATAACGATCGAAGGTTCTAAAAACAAAGAAATTGATTTATAATAAAATGGAGTGAAGAAATAATGAGGTGATATGGATGAAAACGGGAGCAGTCATTGTCGCTGCGGGGAAAAACAGCGACTGGGAGCAGTTTTTACCCCTAAAGAAAATCGGGTCCATCAGCGCCATTGAGCGGATTATTTATACATTCCGTCAAGCGGGGGTGGAACAAATTGTTATTGTAACCGGCAATCAAGCGGAATTGATTGAGAAACATTTATCGGGAACCGGTGTGGTCTTCATCAGAAATGAAAAATATGCCGAAACAGAAATGCTGGATTCGGCAAAGATTGGGCTTGAATACGTCCAAAAATGTGATCGCGTCTTTTTTACGCCGGCGGATGTACCGCTGTTTTCCGTGCAAACGCTCAAAGCGCTGCTCGAATGTGGTGCCAATGTATGCATTCCCATGTACAACGGTCGGGAAGGGCATCCGCTTTTGATCAGCAGTGATTTGATCGATGGGATATTGAATTACTCCGGAAATTTAGGAATGCGCGGAGCTGTCTTTTCGACGAGTATGCTCGTCAGTGCGGTTTCGGTTGACGATCGGGGAATTTTGCTCGATATCGATTCTGAAACAGCCAGCCAGAAACACATCGACATGCACAACAGGCAATTGTTGCGTCCGATTATGAATCTGTCTTTAGCCCGTGAACAAAACTTTATGAACAGTTTGACGGCAAATTTGCTCGAAATTATCGCCGAGACGAATTCGGTCAAATTGGCTTGCGAACGACTTAAGATTTCATACAGTTTAGGTTGGAAAATGTTGAAGACCATAGAGAAAAATTTGGGGAAACCCATTGTGAGCAAGTCCAGAGGCGGAATCGGCGGCGGATATTCCGAACTCACAGAAGACGGAAAAGAACTTTTGCGGCGATACCGTATGTTTCAAAAAGAGTGTTTCAAATTTGCCGAAGAAAACTTTGAAAAATGGTTTGAGCCGTACAAAAAAAACAGGGATATTTGAAGATTATATTACGATTTTGTTATATAATAGAGCGTGGCAGCCCGGATCAGGCCATCGAATGGCTCAATTGGGGTTAAAGTCAATAACAGGAGGCTATTGCAATGCAAATTCATGAGAAAAAAATTTCGTTTTTAGGGAAAGAACCGACGGCGCTGCAGGCTTTACCGAGACTTTCGGAAATGCTCGGCGTCTCACTTTACATAAAACGCGACGACTTGACCCCGTTCGGCGGTGGCGGAAATAAATTGAGAAAGCTCGAATATCTCTTGTACGATGCGATGGAAAAGGGTGCTACTGCGCTCATTACAGTCGGTGGGGCGCAGACCAATCACGGGCGCTTGACGGCAGCGGTTGCCGCTAAATACGGGATGAAGTGCACCATTGTATGCATTGATGACTATCCCGGCGAAATCAGTGCAAACTTACTGCTCGACGGGTTGATGGGTGCAGATGTCGTGATTAAGAAAAACGACGGACGGGGTGACGACATTCAATTTGAAGAAGCTGTGGCTGAAGTCAGAAAAAAATATGAAACAGAAGGGGAAACCGTCTATTTTATACCGGTGGGCGGTAGCAACGTCATCGGTGCTTTGGGGTATTACGAAGCCGCAGTTGAGATCACAAAACAGGCCGATGAAATGGGACTGAACGATGCGACGCTGATCACAGCGGTGGGAAGCATGGGGACATATGTCGGCCTTTACTGTGGTTTGAAAAACGAACAGTCACCGCTGAATCTGATCGGTATTGCCATTTCACCATTTAATGACGTAAAAGAAGCGCGCATTGTCTCTTATTTTAATGAATTCAAAGAAACGTTTGATCTTAAACTGGAAGCGACGCGCGCGGATTTCCATATTGAAACGGGGTATTCACGGGGGGCTTATAACAACCCTGATATAACGGTCAGAAAGGCCATTTACACAATGGGTGAAAAAGAAGCGATTTTATTTGACCCATGCTATACCGGTAAAATGTTTGCCGGGGTACTGGAAATGATTGAATCCGGAAAAATTCAAAAGGGTGAAAAAATCATTCTCTTGCATACGGGCGGATTCCCCGGGCTTTATACAAAACACCATCGCGTGGAGATGGAAGCGGAACTGAAACACCATATCACGGTGATAGAATAAATGCATTTGCCGCAGGAAAAGAGAAATGCTATGTAAAAAGGCG
Source organism: Clostridiales bacterium (assembly GCA_030445805.1). Classification (GTDB taxonomy): domain Bacteria; phylum Bacillota; class Clostridia; order Peptostreptococcales; family Acidaminobacteraceae; genus JASUTA01. The sequence continues at coordinate 8,343 of JASUTA010000046.1, read as the reverse complement.
GTTAAGTGTTTGAAATAATGGAACAAAATGGATGTTAAAAGACAGTGGCTCTGATATAATATAAGGGTGTACAGGCACATCGGGATTTATGCATAGGAGGATAAAATGGAAGAACGCTTGAATCAAGTGAAAGCTTTTATCGACGGCATGATGGCTCAGGATGATGTCGGAAAAATGTACAAAGTGTATGGTGATGCAATCGGGCAATTGACGCCGAGAGATGTTTTTCGGCTCATGTCTTCTTATGAGGCACCACCGTCAGAGGTATTGCCTTTTGTCGATAAGTTGGTGAATGTTTTTTATAAGCCACTTAAAGCCTATGAATGGAAACGTCCTGCGGAGCATACTTTTTTATATTATTTGACGCTTGAAAACGACGGATTGACAGATGTCTTGGAACAGTATAAGAAATTATCGGCGGAGCAGAATACCTTGCTCGATCCGGAGCGGGTATTGACCCTTTTGGATACCTGCGCACTTTACAATTCGCATTTGCTCAAGCTCGAAAATATTTTGTTCCCGTATCTTGAAAGAGCGTCGGATGATTTTAGAGGGGTAAAAATTCTTTGGTCGATGCATGACGCAACACGGCAATTGATGAAAGATATGCGTCAGACATTGTCTGAGATAACGCCGGATTATGACTTGCTCAATGCACAACTGGGGGCACTGTTTTTTAAATTGTATGGGTTGATTCAGAAGCAAACACTCATTCTCTTTCCCGCCGCCTCAACGGCCCTGGATGAGAAAACGTTCGAAGCCATGCATTTACAAAGTTTTGATTATGAATTTCCTTATATTGAAGCCCCGGTGCGTCCTGCGGGATCCCTCAAAACATTTTTGGGAGAGGCGGGGGAAAAAGAAACAGGAGAAAAAACGGGAGAAGAAACCCTTTCTTTTGAAACCGGGCGTTTGACCGTTAAGCAAATTGAAATGCTGATCAATCATTTGCCGGCAGATATGACATTTGTCGATGCTTTTGACAAGGTTGCGTTTTTTTCAAACGGAAAGCATCGTATTTTTCCCAGATCGGTTGCGGTGATCGGGAGGGATGTCCGAAATTGTCATCCTGCCGAAAGTGTTCACGTGGTTGAGAAGATATTGGAAGATTTTAAATCAGGTGCAAAAGATCAGGAAGATTTTTGGCTTCAAATGAACGGTCAATTTATTTTAATTCAGTATTTTGCGGTGAGAGATGAGTCCGGCATCTATATGGGGACGCTGGAAGTCAGTCAGGAAATCAGTGATATTAAGGCGTTGACGGGAGAAAAGCGTTTACTGTCAGAGTCGGAGTAATCATAAGGGTTTCAATTCTATAAGGCGATAGGGATCAGGTTCATGAAGATAGCGAGAGAATGCATTGCATGTCTGGCAAGACAGGCCGTTGAAATTGCGGAAGAAGCGACCGATTGCATTGAAGATCAGGAAAAAATCATTCATGTGGGATTGAAAGCCCTCGGTGAATTGTGCTTTGACGAAACACCGCCGGAAGTGGCATACAGAATGCACCAGGCGGCAAAGGCAATCAGTGGTGTGGAGGATCCCTATGATCGATTGAAAGAAGAATACAACCGAGTGGCTCAGTCCATTTGCGATACCATTGAGGAAGAAAAATGGCTTGAACGCTCTGAAAACGCATTTGATCTGGCCTGCCGTCTGGCCATTGCCGGCAACATCATCGATTTTTCTGTCGGGTTGGAGTTATCACCGGAAGCGATTTTGCGCTCGGTAGAGGACAGCCTTAAACAACCGTTGTACGGTATAAATCCCAGTGTGCTGAAAGAGGCCGCCGAAAAGGCAGAACGCATTTTGTACATTGCCGACAATGCGGGGGAAATTATTTTTGATAAATTTTTGCTCCGGGAACTGCCGATGGAAAAAGTAACTTATGTGGTCAAAGGCGGCCCGATTGTCAACGATGCGACGATGGAAGATGCAATTTCATCGGGGGTATCGGCGCTTGTGCACGTCATCGACAACGGACACAATGCACAAGGAACTGTTTTAAAAGCGTGCTCGGAAGCTTTTTTACAGGCTTTTCATTCGGCTGATCTGATTATCAGCAAGGGGCAGGCCAATTATGAAACACTCAGCGACATCAGGGATAAGGACATCTTTTACTTATTGAGAGCGAAATGCCGCTCTATTGCCGGTGTAATCGGATGCCAGCGGATGGATTTTGTGATCACCCGTTAAGATTCGACGAATAGGAAAAGTGTGTATAGGAGCCTTTCATGATTCAATTTATGAAGCGAACGCGAGTGGTGTTTGCAGTGATCGTCATCATGTCGCTCATCGTGACGATTTTCGGCATATTCAGGCCAATGAAAGCGGAAATTGAAACCAATCTTTATTCAAACTTCAGCTTGCTTGCAAAGTCGAGAGTGCAGTCTTTGGAAACGGCAATTGATAAAAGTATTCAGGGTGCCCAGAGTTTATCCAGTCGAACCATGATCAAAAATGAAATTGTCCGATACCACGACGGTACGGTGTCATTTGACGCATTAGCCGACTACACGAAAGAAAAATATGTCGAAGGTGTGGAAGCTTTGGACGGCATGGTATTTGCACAGCGCTATGTCGACGGGAAACCGGTGTGCACCGTGGATATCTGCGATATGTGTCAGGATGGTCTCACTCCGCCGGAGGAGACGGATTCCATTCGCTATCATATGGTTTCGATTGACGGGAAAACCTTTTTGAATATTGTATCACCGATTATGGGGGACTCGGAAGTTATTGGATATGACAGTGTGTTCTATACCTTTGATGATGTGTTGGCAACTTTAAATGATTCGGAAGTTCAGCTAAAAATCATTTCACCGGAATTTCTTACAGAAAACCATTACGAGACTGAGAAACTTTATGATGCCGAAGATCGCGTGTATTATTTCAGCAATATCTCGGATGAGATTTCTGTATCGGTTTCCACACCGCGCACGAGTTTGCTGAGCAGCCTTCAAATGCTGAGCCGAATGATCATTTATCGAGTGATTACAGGTTATTTGATCGTCTTATTGGTGGTCTATATTTTAATTATTCGATTCGCAAATCACCAGATTTCAAAATTGACTTCGGATTGGGATAATTATAAATCCTATGCCAATCAGGATTTTTTGACAGGGGCTTATTCCAGATTATTTTTGGAAACCATGACATCTGATTGCGAACGAACCTCATTTAGATTGATTTTAATTGACCTGGATAACTTTAAAGAAATCAATGACCGTTATGGACATGCAAAAGGTGATGACGTGTTGAAATTTACGGTCAATATTTTCAAACGCGTTGTGCGGGAATCGGATTTTGTCGTTCGATATGGCGGCGATGAATTTTTACTCTTAGTGCGTAATGCCGACATTGAAACGGCTGAAAGATTGATTGACCGCATTAAAGAAGCCATTTCGGAATCTTCTCCGTTTGAATTTCCGATTGGGTTTTCCTACGGCATTTCACAGTTTGATTCTGCTGATGATATTTATGAGCGCATTCGAGATGCGGATAAAAATATGTACGCCGATAAACGGGTTAAGAAAACAGAATAACACATAAAAATGACACATATAAAGGGGAGACATATGAGAAAAGGAAAGATTATCACACCGGTTGTAACCGCATTTGATGCGTCGGGGAATATTGACGTCGAAGGCAATAAGAGGGTATATGACCATCTGATTTCAGGCGGTGTTGACGGGATTGCCGTCATGGGAAGTACGGGGGAATTTTTTGCCATGAATATGGCACAAAAACGACTTTTGACGGAGACGGCAGTCAAGCACATTGCGGGGCGAACCAAAGTCTATATCGGCACAAATTGTCCGACAGTAGAAGAGACAATTGCACTTTCGAACGAGGCGTTGTCCCTCGGTGCGGATGCGGTCATGATTATTCACTCGTATTATTTTGCGCTTTCCGAGGCGAGCATTGAAGCCTTTTTTGATGAAGCTGCAAGCGCGATTAACGGCAACATTATTTTGTACAATTTCCCGGCGCGGACGGGAAGCGATCTCAAGCCTGAAATCGTTCTCAGACTACTCAAAAAGCATAAAAATATCGTCGGATACAAAGACACCGTTGCCGAAATGGGTCACACACGACGCCTGATTGAAATGACTCGAAAGGATTATCCGGATTTTGAAGTCTTTTCCGGATTTGATGAGTTTTTCGTACACAATATTATGAGCGGCGGAGCCGGCTGTATCGGCGGAATCGCCAATATTTTTCCCGAAATTTTTGTCAAATGGATTAAGGCACTGGAAAAGGGCGACATGGATACCATTGAATCTATCCAGAAGACGATCAATCATTTGATGGGGATTTATGAAATTTCGGGGACGTTTATTCCGATCATTAAAAAAGCGATGATTTTACAAGGCATTCAAATTGAAGATATCTGCACCAAGCCACTTTTACCCGCTACGGAAGAAGAAACTGAAAAATTGAAAGCCATTCTCAAGGCATATGATGCCATGCGTGTTTAAATAAGCGTTAGATAAGAAGGAGATTCTATGAACGACCAAACCAAGGCGTTTAATTTTGTGTTGCCGTCCACCATCCAATACGGTAAAGGGCGGATTAAAGAGCTGGATCAAATATTGAGCGGCATGGGGGCTCAAAAAGTGATGCTCATCTGTGATTCCGGCATTGTGAAAGCCGGGATTTTAGAAAAGGTTTCCGCATTGATCGGTGCGGACAAGACGGTCGTCGTCTTTGATGAAATCGAAGCCAATCCGAAGGACTATAATGTCATGCACGGTGCGGCACTTGCGGCGTCCGAAAAAGTGGATGCTTTGATTGCACTCGGCGGCGGAAGCCCGATTGATGCGGCAAAGGGGATTGCGGCGGTTGCACTGCAAGGCGGTGCCGTACGCGATTACGCTAAGAAGCCGATCGGTTCGAATTGTCTTCCGATTATTGCAATTCCTACGACGGCGGGAACGGGCAGTGAAGTTACGTTTTCATCCGTTATCACCGATACGACGGAACAGTTTAAATTTACGATTAAGAGCCCGCATATTGCGGCAAAAGTTGCTCTGGTTGACCCGGAGATGACGTATTCCCTGCCGCCTGCCATTACGGCATCAACGGGGATTGACGCGTTGACACATGCCATTGAAGGATACACTGCAACCTGTACGGAACCGATTGCCGAGGCGCTTGGACTTTATGCGGCAGAGTACATCGGAAAATACATTGTGCGCGCCGTAAAAGACGGTTCGGATGAAGAAGCGCGGGATGGGATGATGCTCGGCAGTTTAATCGCCGGATTGTCATTCAGCCATGCGGATGTGGCATCCGTTCACTGTATGGCAGAAGCACTCGGTAGTTTGTATGACAAACCGCACGGACTCTGCAACTCTATTATTTTGCCGCATATTATGCGTGAAAATCTCCCGTATGTCGAGTACAAATATGCCCGCATCGCGCGTGCACTGGGCGTTTCGGAAACGGACGACCGCAAAGCGGCACTCATGGGCATCGAACGCATAGAAGCCATTTCTGCGGAAATCGGACTCCCGAACTTTAAATCCCTCAAAATTGATCCGAAGGACTTTAGAAAACTGGCGGAAATGTCTGAGAAAAACGGTTCCAATCCGAGTAACCCGAAACCGATGACAGCGGATGATTATGAAGCGCTGTTCTACAAAATTCACGAAGCATAAAACGCATTGGGCAATACGATTCAAAGTAAATTATTTGTAGGATGGTGAAGCACATGAATACGCTTGAAAAAAAATACGGACCGGTAACCGCAACGGCTATGGTCGTCGGGGTCGTAATCGGATCCGGGGTCTTCTTTAAAGCCGATGATGTCCTCAACATGACAAATGGCAATATTTTGCTCGCCTTAATCGCATGGGTGATCGGCGCTTTTGCAATGATTTTCGGGGCGCTTGTATTTGCGGAATACGCGCAGCGGATTGAAAAGAACAACGGCATTGTCGACTACACGGAAGTGGCTTACGGCAGGCGTGCCGGCTACCTAGTGGGTTGGTTCAACTGGATTTTATATTTTTCCCCGCTGACGGCGATTCTCGCATGGGTAACGGGACAATACCTCTTGACGGTTTTTTCTGTTTCCTCTGCGGAGCATCCGATGGCAGTCTGGTGGATTGCGGCGGCATTGATTTTAGCGGTATACCTGATTAACAGCATCGCACCGGCTTTTTCAGGAAAGCTTCAGGTAGGTGTTACTGTGGCGAAGCTGATTCCGCTGATCTTGGTCGGCATTGTCGGAACCTTTGTCGGCATAAAAAACGGCGTTTCGGTGTCCAATTTTACGGCGGCGTCCGCAGGTGTTTTGAGGGACAGCCACACACTCAGTTCAGCTGTTGTCGCGACGGCCTTTGCCTATGAAGGGTGGATTGTTGCCCTGACCATTAACGGCGAGATTAAAGATGCCAAGAAAAATCTGCCGAGGGCGTTGACGTTCGGCGCGTTGATTATTTTTATCATTTATATCGCTTATTTCTTAGGGGTTTCCGGCGTATTGCCTACGGAGCGCATTATGGCGGAAGGTGACCAGGCAGTGCTCAGTGCGGTAACGACTCTATTCGGGACGGTTGCCGGAACGGTATTGATGATTTTTGTCACGATCTCCTGTTTCGGAACGCTGAACGGGTTGATTCTCACCAATATTCGCGTACCGTATTCTTTGGCGGTTCGCGGACTCGGACCCATACCGGGGCAACTGTCTAAGATTGAAAAGAGAACCGGTATGCCACTGCGTGCGGCGCTCCTTTCAACGGTGCTCAGTCTGTTTTACCTCTTTCTCTGGTATGGCAGTTTGAATCAGTTATTTGGGCGTTATATCGGCATCGATGAGATTCCGATCGTCATGGTTTACGGTGTCTACGTGTTTTTATACATTTGGTACATGAAGCACTTTGACGATCTCAATCTGTTCTCCAGATTCGTAAAACCGGGTCTGGCGATGGTGGGTTCCGCCATTATTTTGTACGGCGGATTTTCCAATGAGAGCATCGGCATGTATTTACTGATTTCCGTAGCGGTTCTGCTCTTCGGGCTGGTATTCTATAGGGAAGAAAAGACTGAAAGCCATGTCAATAAAGTGATTTAGCCGGTACTTGAAAATAGGATTTGTAAAATGGAAATTTTTAAATAAGCGTTTTGAAAAACAAATGCCCCTATCGTTGAGAAAGGGGCATTTTTCGATTAATATCGGGAGGTTTAGGTATCAATAAGGTGTGCATTGATTAAAATGAAATCGAGTGACAGAAGGAGGAGTCGATGCTGAACATTGGACCACATTTAACCATTACAAACGGATTTGAATCGGCGGCAAAAGAAGCGCTTTCCATTGGCGCCAACACCTTTCAGTACTTTACGCGGAACCCAAGGGGCGGAAAAGCCAAAGCACTGGATGCGGAAGATTTGCAAAAATATGCGGCGCTGTCGGAAGCGAACGGTTTTGCACCCATTATGGCCCATGCCGCTTACACGATGAACCTGTGTTCCCAAGATGAAAGCGTTCGAGCATTTGCAAGAACCATTATGCGGGATGATTTTGAGCGTTTGGTTCAGATTCCGAACAGCTTATACGTCTTTCATCCGGGTTCTCATACCGGTCAGGGCGTCGATGTCGGTATTGCCTACATCGTTGATGCACTCAATGAAACCTTGACTGAGGAAATCCCTCCCGTTATTTGTCTGGAAGGCATGTCCGGAAAGGGTTCTGAAGTCGGAAGCACCTTTGAAGAACTGCGCGCGATCATTGATGGCGTCACCTATAGCGATAAAATGGGCGTTTGTCTGGACACCTGCCATTTGTACTCGGCGGGTTATGACGTTGTCAACGATTTGGATGGGGTTTTGGAGGCTTTTGATCACATTGTAGGGCTGAAACGCCTCAGAGCCATTCATCTCAATGACAGCAAAATGGATTTTGATTCTAAGAAAGATCGACATGAAAAAATCGGGGAAGGGACACTCGGCATAGAGGCGATTACGCGCATCATCAACCATCCCAAACTGAAACATCTGCCGTTTTACCTTGAAACACCGAATGAAGTGCCCGGATACGGTGCGGAAATCGCCACTTTAAGGGCGCTTTATAAGCCGGATTAAAGGAGCGGATGGGATGTACGGATTATTCATAAAGCGTGAAAGACTTGCGCAAAATATGAGTCAGGAGGCTCTGTGTCACGGCATTTGCGCCGTGTCTTACTTAAGTAAAATCGAAAACGGGAAAGTGCAACCGAACCATGAAATCATTTTGAAGCTCATGTCCGCACTCAATATGGTTTTCCCAGAAACGCAGGAGGAAACGGATCACATTCAAAAAGAACTGGGAACTTTGCTCGATTTGGCCGAAACCGGAAA
>JASUTA010000045.1 GCA_030445805.1 Clostridiales bacterium | reverse complement strand
TGAGTCGCGTATTCGCGGGATTCTTTCAGACGCAGGAGATTTGCGGGACTGTCGCGGCGCACGGTGAAGACCTGACGATACAGGTGGCGGCAGCACGATGCGAGCAATGCCGGGATGGCGATGACGCCGGTATTCAGATAATCATCGATGAGCGTGTATTGGTGTTCTGAAAGCGCAATGTCGCCTAAAAAAGCCGCGTCCACTTGGCGGCGAATCGCCAGATCCAGAAAGGCGACATACGGCGGCAAATACCTGTGGGTTTCTAAAGTCGGCAAGCCTTCAAACAGAGGGCCGCGCAATTTTGCGTCACCGGGGATAAAGGCAATGCTCTTGAGGCCTGAAGCGTGCAATGCCGTATTGATTTCAGAGAAAAAGGCATTATCGAGGCCGGTTTCGGGACGTGGATAGAAATTGTGCATACCGAAGATTTCTTTTTCGGAAGCGACAAAATCGGCGAGTGCGTCAAGGTTAGCGGTAGAAGCATTGAATGCCAGCGGCCACAAATCCGCAAGCGCTCGGATTTCATCTTCCGAGAACCCGTAGTCGATCCGCAGCACATCGAGCTGTAAAAATTCCGCAAGTGCGATGAGCGTCGGTTTTTGGAAAAATTGAAGGGTTCTCGGTGAGACGTCTCCGATGATTTTAAAGCCATATTGCTTAAGCCACCGACACATGTCGGTGGCTTTTTCTGCATAGTGTGGTTCGGAATCCCATTCTTCCTGAATGTGAAAGGAAGTAAAAACCGGAATGCCTTTTCCGCGCATAGAGATGAGCGCGGATTTTTGATTTTCAAAGTGTGAAACGTATGCCGAGATGCCGAAAGTACATTTAGACATTGGCGACATCACTTTCCTTAATAAAGAGGCGCGTGATGATAAATCCGCCGATATAGGAAATGAAGATGCCGATGACGTAATTCAGCATAGAACCGGGTTGCATAAGCGGGACGGCAACCAAACCGGATGGGCCCCAAGCTGTGGCCATAACATGTGTTGCCATGACGTAAGCACCGCCGAATCCTGCGCCGAGTCCCGCCGTGATAAACGGTTTTCCGAGCGGAAGGGTAACCCCGTAAATCAACGGTTCACCGATACCGAGTACCCCTGCCGGAAGTGCACCGACAATAACCTGTTTGAGGCGTTCATTATGCGTCTTATTACAGAGCATGTAAATGGCAACGGAAGCACCGACTTGTCCGGCACCTGCCATGGCCAGAACCGGGAACAGCGACACGCCGCCCATGGCTTCAAGCTGAATGGCATAGATCGGAATCAGGCCGTGATGCAGTCCGAGGAGAACCATCGGCAGGAACAGTGCGGAAAGCACATAGCCGGAGATGATACTGATAATGGTATTGTCTGATCCGATGATGACGCTGAGTGCGGAAACCAGCCAATCGGAAAAGACACCTGCCAGCGGCATGATGATGAAGACGAAGCAGATGGTGACGATTAAAAGGGTCACGACCGGTGTAACAATCAGGTCTAGGACGTCCGGAACCCGTTTCCTGACGGCGCGTTCCACTTTTGAGAGCAGATAGACGCCGAAGATAACGCCGATGATTCCGCCTTTTCCGGTGGTGAGAATGGAATTGAGCGGCACATCCGCATTGTAAAGGCCGAAGGATTTAGAGATTTCGATGAGCGGTGCGGCAATTGACATTGCGCCGATCATACCGCCGAAAGCTTCTGTTGCGCCGAATTTTTTTGCGGCATTGACACCTGTAAATATAGCAAAATATCCGAGAAATCCTGTTCCGATAAGAGAGAATAAGAGCTGAGTGATGTGCCAAAATTCGCTTTGAAGTCCGCCTTCGAGGCGTGCCGTGCTGATGAGGCTGCTGAATCCGTTGAAGATACCGGCTGCGATAATCGCAGGGATCATCGGGATAAAAATACCCGCAATGGTTTCGAGCGCACGTTTGACGCCGTTTTTCTTTTGTCCCTGTTTGATGGCCGCTTTGTTGTGTTGCCAGTCTTCCTGAACGGGGCCGTCATAAGAAATGCCCATTTCAACCAATAAGTCGGCGAGTTTTTTTGCTTTGCCCGGGCCGACGACCACTTGCAAAGTGTCGGATTCAACAACACCCAGAACGCCTTCGATTGCTTTTAGCCCCTGAAGATCCACTTGCGCATAATCAATGACTTGAATTCTCAATCGTGTCATGCAGTTGGTCGCAGTTCTGATGTTTGATTTTCCTCCAATGTGTTCTACGATCTTATCGACGAGCGCTTTGTTCGTCATAATGCACACCCCTTCCTAATTATGTGTTTGGTTTATGTGAAAGCACTTGCGGTTATTTTGCCAGTGCTTTGCGTATGTGGCCTTTGGCGACATCCAATTTGTCTTTTGCCGTTTCCAAATCGCAGTTCAGTAAAATCATCGTGATGGCTGTCTTGACGTGTCCGCCTGCTTTTTTTAATGTATCGGATGCCGTGTTGACATCGGCGTCGGTGGCGTTCATGACGATGCGAACCGCTCTGCTTTCCAGTTTGAGGTTGGTTTGTTGGACATCGACCATGAGATTTTGATAAACTTTTCCGATGCCCACCATGGAGACTGTGGAGATCATATTTAAAACCATTTTTTGTGCGGTGCCCGCTTTTAGCCGGGTAGATCCGGTGAGGACTTCGGGACCAACTGTGACTTCAATCGGAATTTCTGCGGTCGCCCCTACGGGAGATCCTGCATTACAAGAAATTCCGGCAGTGGCACAGCCGATAGAACGCGCGTATTTCAAGGCTTCCACAACATACGGTGTCCGGCCGCTGGCCGCAATTCCCACGACCACGTCTTTGGCAGTCAAATGAATGGCCTTGAGGTCTTCCGTACCCATGGTCAGGCTGTCTTCCGCCCCCTCTACGGCTTCGGTAAAGGCGCGTCTGCCGCCTGCGATGAGACCGACGACCATTTCCGGATTGACGCCGAATGTCGGCGGGCATTCCGCCGCGTCGAGGACGCCGAGTCTGCCGCTGGTTCCTGCGCCGATGTAGATGAGCCTACCGCCGTTTTCAAAGGCTTTCACGGTGGCCGCAACGGCTTTTTCTATTTGAGGAATGACGGATTTTACGGCGAGAGCTACTTTTTGGTCCTCTTCATTCATCAGAGTGAGGGCATCCAGAGGGGACATGCTGTCCAGCTCAAGGCTCTTTTTATTTTGCTGTTCCGTTGACATGGAATCGAAATCAATCAAGTGTGGGCTCCTTTCTAATATGTGTTTTAGCCAGTAATTCCAGTGATTTATCGTATTGCCTGTTGTTGTACCCGGTGTAGAGAATATCAATGACGTTGAGCAACGAAATCCGGGAAGACATGGCGCCGCTCCTAAAGAGCGATTCGTTGGCGGCGACATAGAGATGGTGTTTGCACAAGGATTTGACGGGATTATTTCCGAAACGTGTAATGGAAATACTCTCCGCACCGGCTTCGCGAATGGCCTTGGCACATTCGATCATTTCGTGCGTTTGCCCCGAGTAGGAAATAATGATGCCCAGATCATTCGGGGACATATTGGTAGCCGTAAGAAGCTGTGTGTGCCAGTCGTCGCTGACATAAGTCTTTTTATTGATGCGCAGGAATTTCAGTTGCGCGTCTTTGGCGACGAGCAGGGAAGAACCGATGCCGAACAAACATAAGATTTCCGAACGGTGAAGCAAGTCAACACATCGTTTGACTTCTTCCGCATCCAGCAGATTTTTGGTGTCTTCCAGAGAAAGAATATTTTTTTGAGTCACTTTATCGATGATTTCCTGTGTGCTGTCCGAACGCGTGATTTCATCAACGGGTTTTACCTGATGCGCTTTTCGGGCGGCCAGCTCGTAGACCAGTGCTTTTGAAAATTCTTTAAAGCCGTCATAACCGTTCTTTTTGCACAATCGAATGATGGAAGAAGCCGAGGAATAAGTCAATTCGGCAAGCTTGTGAATGGTCATTCGGGAAACGGATTCGGGATTTAAGAGAATATAATCAATGATGCTCTTCTCGGTAACGCTGGCTTGATTGAGGTACTCTCTGAGTCTTATGGTCGGCATTTTCATGGCAGCCTCTCTTTCATAATTTCATTCTATCAATGTGAAATTTAGTGTCAATTATTTGCGCTATATATGGAATTTTATTTCTAAAGTTGACACATTTCAACTGAAATTGTCAGTAAATTTTGAAACTTTTAAAAATGGATGAAAAATAAAAAAACAACTGCGCGACCGTGGGACGGCGGCAATTGTTTTTAACCGAAAGCAGTGTAACCCCTGTCAACCAAGGACGGGGTCAGATGAGATTCAATTTTCGAAAGGCCTTTTCGATGCCGTCTTCGCGAAGCGGTGCGGTTGTGAAGTCCGCAACGGCTTTAAGACTGTCCGTCGCATTGCCCATGGCGATGCCGACGGAAGCGAATTCGATCATTTCAATGTCGTTGGCGTTGTCTCCGATGGCAATGACATCCTCGCGACTGTATCCGCCGGCTTCGAGAATATTTTTGACCCCTTCGGCTTTGTTAATGCCCAGCGGAGAGATTTCGCCGCCGGTCAGCATGTCCGGAGAAATGCTGAGGGGAACGATGTGGACTTGATGACCCCATTTTTTAATGAGGCTTTCTACGGTCAACGTGCGGCTGAAATAGAGAATTTTTTCAACCTCGGTAATGTCGGAAAGGGAGCGTGCGATGGCAGGCATCCGTCTCAGGGGATGGGCATCGCTGCCGAGTTTCTTTTGTATTTCGATGTCAATGGCTTCAAAAGCGGCGACGTGCGACTCTAAAATTTGGATTTTGTCGTAACGTTGCAATTCAAAGACGCAGTTTCCGTTCAGGAGATCTGCCGTCAAGGCTTCATAATGATCAGGTGAAAAATAGGCGTGGCGAATGCACTTGCCGCCGAATTCCACGTAACCGCCGGCGTTTGAAATGATGCCGTCGAATCCGAGGGATTTGACGCGGTCTTCGAGGTCGCAGTAAGGTCGGCCGGTGCTGAGAAAAATTTTGTGCCCTGCGGCTTTAGCCGATTGAATCGCAGAAATGGCGGAATCCGGGATATAGCCGTCAAAATCTCGGATGGTGCCGTCGATGTCGAGAAAAATCAATTTGCGCATAGATTTATAATATCCTTTCCAATGCGTTGGTTAAACGAAGTATATGATAAACTCAGTCCATTATAGCACATTATTTTTGAGACGGTTCGAAAAGGTACTTTTTATTATTTACCTTAAGTGCCTGTTGGGTTAAGGTGATTTGGTCTGCTGAACAAAAAAGAGACATCAAACGAGGATGTCTCTTCTGAGCAGGTTTAAATAATCTTCGAATCGGTCTCGATTGAGTTTGAAATAGACGCGGTTTTTCTCGGCTTTTTCGGCTTCAATCAAGTTGAACCCCACCAATTTTGAAATGTGATGGGAGACTGTGGCCGTTGTCAAATCCAGCTCCTTTGCAATTTCGGCGCCGTAGTGAGGACGCTTGGAAAGCAGCTTCACCATTTCATAACGTTTGGGGTCGGAAAGCAGTTTGATAAAGGCCATGGCACTTTCACTCGGGCGCCCGCTGTCGATGACGGCAGCCGTTTTAGGCGAAATGATGACAAAATCCGGATCAAAAGAAGCGCCGAAGCAATGATCGGAAAAGGCGATCATAAAGACATCGAGGGTTTCAAGATTCGGTTTAAAGCGTTCGTATCCGGTGAGGATGATACGTCTTAAATACCCTTCGGGATCTTCCGAAAGGGCGGCGTTCATCTCCGCCAGAGCACGATTGATGCGCGGAAGATCCGGCGTGAGCAGCTCTTTTGTGAAGATCGCATAGGCCTCCGAGAAGGCGCTTGCAAGAGATGCGGACATGGACTCGGGATTTGAAATACAAGCGCCAAAGATGCTGTGATCGACAGGTGCCCCGCGATAATAATCGTCCAAAAAAGTCGAAAGGGTTTCGAGCAATTCATCGCGCGGGCAAGGCGTGTTATTTGTATAATGGTAGAAAGATTCAATCAGGCTGTCGGTATTCAGATGAATCAGCCAGTCAATCCCGTTTCGGTAGACGGCACCCATTAAAAAACCGACAAAAGCGGCGGAGGCATAAAGCGATTTGATCAAATTTCGATTCGGAAATGAAATTTTATCAATATGCGGTCCCCAGTAGTCGACGGATTCCGTTTCGGGCAGAAGCAGGTTGGGGTCCGGCACATCGCTGTCGAACGGATAGACTTCTGAAAAAGATTGTATAAAATCCAAATCGGGCCGATGTGTAATGGGTTTCATGAATATCTCCTCTCGTAAATCGTGCAGATCAAAAAGCGCGTAGGGTATCAATCATATGGTCTCTGTTTCGATTGTATCGGTTTTCAGAGATTTGTCCAGAATCAGTTTAAAGGCGAGAAAGGTTACCATGAGTCCCGAAATAATCAGCAGTCCGGCGGTGTCGGTGATGCCGATCAGCAGACCGGTCAAAAGCGTTCCGAGTGGGAAGATAGAGATGCTGAGCGCGCTGAGGATACCGGTCAGGCGCCCCAAATAGTTCGGATCAATTCGGGTCTGAAAGAGGTAACTGATGGGCATATTGGCGCCGATTTCTCCTAAACCCATGATAAATCCGGTAATAGTAATGCCGATGGCAACCCATAATCCTGCGTCGGCACCGAATGAATAAAAGAACCCGATAACGGAAAAGGAAACGCCGATGACGGCAATGCCGATTCCGGAGGCGCGGAGCGGGGACTTAAACGAGGTCTTTTGGCTGAGAATCAGAGACATCAACAGCATGCCCACGGCAAAAGAACCATTGGCGACACCGGCCATTTGATCGGATACTTTGATGACATTGATGAGTCCGTAAGGGAATGCGACGGAGAATACGGCACCGAACAAATTGATAAACATAATATTGATGACGAGTTTAGATGCCAGCTTGTCTTTTTTGAGATAGGCGATGCCCTCGCGCATAGAATCCATAAAAGCGATGGAAGCACCGGCTCCCGGGTGTTCGGTTTTCGGGTTTAATCGGAAATTGATGAACAGTTCCGATGTGGCGGAGAGCAGAAAAGAGATTCCGTTCAAAAGGATGAAAAGACGAATGTCGATAAAAGCGTAGACCATTCCGCCTATAATCGGACCGGCGATCAGCGCGCCCGAGTCGGCGATGCTCTTCATGGCGTTGATGCGAACCAAGTGCGCTTCATCCACCAGTTCGGGTACCGCAGCCGCAAAAGAAGTTGCAAAAACAGCGTTAAAACAGGCGAGGAAAAATGTCGACAGGTAGATGGGCAATAATCCGAGACTGCTGAACTGCGTGTAACCCCAGAGCGCGAGCATGGTGAGTCCGCTCAAGACGTCGGTTGCCACAACAAGCGTCTTTTTATGCCATTTGTCAGCCAGTATGCCGGCGACCGGACTGAGCACCACTTGAGGCAGCATACTGAAAACGATGGAAATCGAAAAGAGCAGGGAAGACTGTGTAAACTTTAAAATGAAAAGACTGATGGCAAAACTGTAGATCTGTGTACCGAGTCTCGATGTAATCAGACCTGTGAAATAGAGCCAAACATTGCGTTTGATGGCGCGTGTTTCCGACATGATAGACCTCCTTATGTATAAAAGAGCCGGATTTACTCTTAAAATACACTCTCATATAAAATGCACTCTCATAGTGACTGTTTGTCGCGTTCCTTTGATCATTTAAGAATACAGCTTGTAATTTAAGAATACAGCAATGTTAGATGAACGTCAAATATTATATTTATTTCTAACTAAATTTTAACCGCTTTTTAGTCTTTTAAATTTTGAGATGAAAATGAATGGAAATTATGAGACAATATTCTTAACAGAAATTTTGGAGGTTTTTATGGCCAATGTGCTGATTGAAGGATTGAATTTGAATCCGATTGTCGCGGCAATACACCACGAAGAAGCCCTGGAGAGTGCTTTGAAATCGGATGTGGCGATTGTTTTTTTACTGACCAGCAATATCATGACGGTTAAAGAGACGACGGCGCGCATTAAATCGGCGGGAAAGCGGGTCTTTATCCATGTTGATTTGGTAGAAGGGCTTTCCAGAGATCTGATGGGTCTGCGCTATATCTGTGAAACGGCAGAGCCGGACGGTATTATCACGACAAAGTCCCAACTGGTCAAAGCTTGCAAAAATATGAACGTATTGGCCATTCAGCGCATTTTTATGATTGATTCCCACAACTTTGATTCCGGTGTAAAGTCAGTTTTGGAGTGTGTGCCGGATGCCGTTGAAATTTTACCGGGCATTATGCCGACGGTGACGCGGCAATTTGTGCAAAAGGTCAATAAACCGGTTATTACCGGTGGACTGATTACGACAAAAGAGGACATTATCAACAGCTTAAATGCCGGCGCCAGCGGGGTTTCCACAACAGAAACTTCCATATGGAATGACTAAAGTAAAAAAGCGATAAAGGGGAGTGACAATCATGACGGACAAACGATTTATTTTGGCTTTGGATCAGGGGACGACCAGCTCTCGCGCCATATTATTTGATAAGAGCGGTCGAATTGTCCATAAAGCACAGAAGGAATTCAGACAAATTTACCCCAAAGCGGGGTGGGTGGAACATGACCCCGTTGAAATTTGGGCGACGCAATCCGGTGTGGCACGCGAGGTTTTGGAAGGTGCGGGAATCGGAATCGAAGAAGTGGCGGCGCTGGGTATTACCAACCAGAGAGAGACGACGGTCGTCTGGGACAAGACGACGGGAAAGCCGATCCACAACGCCATCGTTTGGCAGTGTCGGCGTACGGCGGGGATCTGTGACGACCTCAAAGACAGAGGGCTTGAACCTTACATCAAAGAGACGACCGGACTCGTCGTCGACGCGTATTTTTCGGGTACAAAAATCAAATGGATATTGGACAATGTAGAAGGGGCACGTGAAAAGGCTGAAAAGGGAGACCTTCTCTTTGGGACGATCGATACTTGGCTGATCTGGAATCTGACGCGGGGAAAACTTCACGTAACGGATTATTCCAATGCATCGAGAACCATGCTCTACGATATCAATGCCCTCAAATGGGATGATGAAATGTTGCGTATTCTCGGCATTCCGAAATCGATGCTGCCGGAGGTGCGACCGTCTTCTGAAATTTACGGCGTGACCAACGGCAATTTGTTCGGTGCGGAAATACCGATTGCGGGGATTGCAGGCGACCAACAGGCGGCGTTGTTCGGCCAGGCGTGTTTTGAGGATGGAATGGTTAAAAACACTTACGGCACGGGGTGTTTCATCCTCATGCAGACGGGTGACAAGCGGGTGACCTCGAAGAATGGACTGCTCACTACCATTGCCTGGGGATTGAACGGAAAAGTATCCTATGCCTTGGAAGGGTCTGTCTTTATGGGCGGTGCGACGATTCAGTGGTTGAGAGATGAATTGCGCCTGATTACCGATGCGGCGGACAGTGCCTACCACGCGGGAAAAGTGCCGGATACCAACGGCGTTTACCTTGTGCCGGCATTCGCGGGACTGGGTGCACCACACTGGGATATGTATGCGCGGGGCATCATGGTCGGTCTCACGCGCGGCGTCAACCGCAACCACATCATCAGAGCGGCTCTCGAGTCCATTGCCTATCAATCCAAAGATGTTATTCGAGCCATGGAAGAAGATTCGGGCATTGATTTGCAGACACTGAAAGTAGACGGTGGGGCAACGGCCAACGACTTCCTGATGCAGTTCCAATCGGATATTCTCGGCGTGGAAGTCGAACGCCCTAAAATTACCGAAACCACAGCACTCGGCGCAGCTTATCTGGCGGGACTTGCGGTCGGATTTTGGAAATCTCAGGACGAGATCGTTCAAAATTGGGCGGTGAATCGCATTTTCAAACCCGAAATGGATGCTGTGACGCGCATCGAAAAATATAAAAATTGGGTACGCGCGGTAGAGCGTGCAAAAAATTGGGAACAATAACCAAACTTTTTGCGCAGAAACGCCGGTGTGTGGTATAATAAAATTATAAAGGAACCACAATACAACTGAATCAATCAGGTGAGAGTATGAGAACCGCAATAATGGACTTGCATAGAGCAAGTTTATTCGTTGCGGTTTTTTTAATGGGTTTGGAAAACGAGAATAAGTTTAGAGGACGAAAAGGGGGCTTTAATATGTCGACGTACGACGTGGCGATTGTCGGAGCAGGCGTCATCGGAACCACCATTGCAAGAGAATTGATGCATTATGATTTGAAGGTCGTTTTGCTGGAAAAAGGTGATGACGTTGCCGTCGGAACGACAAAGGCGAACAGTGCGATTGTGCATGCCGGATACGACGCGCCCAGTCACACGCTGAAAGGACAGCTCAATGTGCTTGGAAATGCCATGTACGATGCCCTCAGCGAAGAACTGGATGTGCCGTTTAAGCGTATCGGATCTTTAGTCATCGCCCGCGATGCATCGGAGACGGCGACACTTGAACAGTTACTTGAAAACGGGAAAAGACTTCACATCCCGGGGCTTGAAATCATTGACGGCGCCAGAGCACATGAAATGGAACCGCATTTGAGCGGGAAAGCCGTGGCGGCGCTTTATGCGCCGAGTGCAGGCATAACAGAGCCATGGGAGGTTGCCGTAGCCGCTTGTGAAAATGCCATGGATAACGGCGCTGAACTAAAACTCGGCTTTGAAGTCCTGACGATTGACCAAACAGCTGAAAGTTTCACTTTGAACGCCGCGGAAGAATCCGTCAAAGCGAAATGGGTGATCAATGCCGCCGGGGTATACGCCGATCAAATCTATCGAATGGTGGCGGGAGAACGGGAAACGTTTAAAATTACGCCGAGAAGAGGACAGTACTATTTGCTGGATAAGGAAGCGGGCGGATTTGTAAATCATGTGGTCTTTCCGTGTCCTGGACCGATGGGAAAAGGCGTTTTGATTGCACCCACAGCCCATGGCAATGTGATTATCGGTCCGGATTCTCAAAATCTTTCGGAATCGGATAAGGAAGCAACGGAGACGACTTCCGACCGACTCGCTTATGTGAAAGCTTCCGCCGCTTCTCTGATGGACGATATTCCGTTTCACTTAAACATTACGACTTTTGCGGGACTTCGTGGGGAGCCGGAAGGTGATGACTTTATTATTGAGGCATCGGCAGAGGTTGAACGATTCATCAATGTAGCGGGCATTAAGTCACCGGGATTGTCGGCCGCACCGGCCATTGCCGTCCGTGTAGCGGAAACGATTAAGGCACTGATGCCGAGTATCAAGACCAATCCGGCATTTAATCCGATACGCCGGCCGCGCATTCGACTGGCTGAAATGACGGCGGAAGAGCGGGATGCACAAATTGAAAAAGACCCGAGATTCGGGCACATGATTTGCCGATGTGAAATGATTACAGAGGGTGAAATTGTCGACGCCATACACAGGAATGCGGGCGGCAGGACGCTAAACGGTATTAAAAGGCGCGCCAGACCAGGTGCGGGAAGGTGCCAAGGCGGATTTTGCGGACCGCGGGTTATGGAAATTCTAGCGCGGGAGCTGAGCTGCGATGTAACGGACATACGGCAGGAAGGCAAAGAATCGGTCATTCTGACGGGCAAGATGGGAAAGGGAGGCCGCTCATGAGAAAAGTGATCCATTATGAACTCGTCGTCATCGGCGGCGGGCCGGGCGGACTGGCGGCAGCGGTTGAAGCCCGAGAATCGGGCGTGAAGTCGATTGCGGTCATAGAGCGTGACACCGAGCTCGGCGGCATCTTACAGCAGTGTATTCACAATGGTTTCGGTTTGACCGAATTCAAAGAAGAACTGACGGGACCCGAATACGCAGAGCGGTTTATTCGCGAACTGGAACGCGGCGGCATTGATGTCATGCTCAATACCATGGTGATGGAATTGCACCATGACAGACGATTGGTCGTTACAAGTGCAGAGAAAGGGATAACGGAAATCCATGCCGGTGCCGTCATCCTTGCCATGGGATGCCGAGAACGAACGCGGGGCGCCATTGCAATTCCGGGGACGCGACCGGCAGGGGTTATGACGGCCGGAACGGCACAGCGTTATATCAATGTGGAAGGGTACCGCGTCGGGGAACGCGTCGTGATTCTGGGGTCGGGGGATATCGGGCTCATTATGGCGAGGCGATTGACACTGGAAGGGGCAAAAGTACTTGCCGTTGCGGAAGTAATGCCATTTTCGGGTGGGCTGATGCGCAATATCGTCCAGTGTTTAGAGGACTATGAGATCCCGCTTTTACTCAGTCATACGGTGACGGATATCATAGGCCGCGACCGCGTTGAAGGGGTCGTTTTGCAACAAGTCGATGAGAAGCTGAATCCCATTCCGGGGACGGAAAAGCGATATGAATGCGATACGTTGTTGCTTTCCGTCGGATTGATTCCCGAGAATGAGCTCTCTCGCATGGCGGGTATTCAAATAGATCCCATGACGCGCGGTCCGCGGGTAAACGAACAGATGGAGACAAGTGTCCCGGGTATTTTTGCTTGCGGGAATGTCGTCCACGTTCACGATCTCGTCGATTTTGTAACGGAAGAGAGTCGATGCGCCGGGCGCGCGGCGGCCCAAAAGGTGCTGGCAAAAGCAGAAGTGGCGGACCCGCCGAAAATTGAAATACAAACAATTGCCGGGACGGGCATCGGTTATGTTATGCCTCAGCGCATTACACAGGCGGGTGCGGCGGATCGAGTGACGCTGATGATGCGCGTCAAAAAAGTTTATAAAGGGGCTGAAATCAGTGTTTCTGCCGATGATCGGGAAATTCTCAGAAAACCTTTCGGACATTTGGCACCGGGTGAAATGGTTCGATTGGATTTGAGCAGTGGGCTGGTACCGAGCGGCAGTCGTACAATCGGCATTGAAGTCATCGAGAAGCAGTAAAATGTTTTTTTGCAGGGGGTGGGTGGTTCGAAAGGTGGAATCAACCGGACTCGGAAAGGAAGAATGTCTTATGAAAGAAATGGTTTGCATCGTCTGCCCGAAAGGGTGTCACATGAAAGTGGAACGAAATCAGGAAGAATGGATTGTCACCGGAAACAGCTGTAACCGCGGAAAACTTTATGCTATAGAAGAGCAGAGAAATCCATCGCGTGTGGTGCCGACGACGGTCGCCGTTTCCCACGGCATGCATCCGCGCTTGCCTGTAAAAACAGCGCGCCCGATTCCCAAACAGTTGATCCGCCGTGCAATGGAGGAAATTTCAAAAGTGGAAGTGGACGCGCCGATTGAACAAGGCCAAGTCATTATTGAAAATTTACTCGGAACGGGCGTCGATGTGGTGGCGTCGAGACGCATGAACCGAGTTTGACATCTAAAAAATCTGAAGTGTTTCAAACCATTTTGCAACATCGCTTAAATGCTTCGGTGTACCGATTGCCCGATCGTTCAGAGCGGAGATCATGGCCGCAGAATTGAAAAGGCAATCCGACAACGCGCCTTCGACTTGATGAGCAAAACGCCTATCATTGGCGTCGGTATAGAGGGTGACGCTCGATATTTTTCCGTCTGTGACAGAGAGACAGAGGTCGATTTCTCCCCAGTCAAATCGCGTTTCATAACGCGCATCAAAAGCGGGAGACGCGCCGAAGTTCCACTGGCGACTGCTGTAATGTGCAATGGTTTCATCTAAAAATGACAGGGGCGGGGCGATTTCTTCCACTTCATTTTCTCCGGGTTTGGAGGCAAACACCTTCAAAATAGCGGATTTCAATGCCGATACGGAAAGCGCCGGATTCAAGTCAGCGAGATTGATGACACGTGCGGCAACGGAATCGATGCCCTTTGAACGCAGTTTTTCTTGCGAGGGGGTCAAATATTTACCGAGTTGACTCAAATCCGTATGAACAAGCAATGTCCCATGATGGCAAAGCACCTCTTCTTCGACGAGGAAAGCACTTCCCGAAATTTTGGCCCCCTGTACAAGCAAATCGTTTTTCCCTGAAAAGACAGCGTCAATGCCAAATGTTTTTAGGGCACGGATAATGATGTCGAGGTTTTTTTCGATCTGATCATCCGCATTTTTTGAAACAAATGTAAAATTTAAATTTCCCAAATCGTGATAGACGGCGCCCCCGCCGCTCATGCGTCTGATGAGACGGCCGCCGTCGGCTTTCAGTAGGTCGGGGCGGCACTCTTTCCAAGGATTCTGATTGCGCCCGATGACGACGGTTCGCTCATTTTGCCAGAGGTAGAGTACCCATGTCCCCGGGTCGTAAGCCTCGATCAAATGCGATTCGAAAGCGAGGTTGAACCCGGGATCAAAAGCGGAGGATACGAACGATTTGTGCCGTGCTTCATACATAGTGAATCGACCCGCTGCCCAAAGCGAGAACGGCTTCGTGAACCGATTCGGCCGTTGTAGGATGGGCAAAAATCGTATGGGCAAGATCTTTTGCCGTAAAGCCCTTTTCGATGTAGACGGTAAAATTGGAGATCATATCCGTGGCGCCCGGGCCGACGATCGATGCCCCGATGATTTTATCCGTTTCTGCATGAGCCAGCACTTTGACGAAGCCGTCGGTTTCGCCCAGGGTCTGTGCTTTTCCGTTGGCCGCAAACGGGAAAATACCGGTTTTATAAGGAATGTTCTTTGCTTTGGCCGCTTTTTCACTCAATCCGACAGAACCGATTTCAGGTGAAATAAAGACGGCGCTCGGAATCGCATCGTAGTGCATTTCGGTAGGTTGTCCCATGATGTTTTCCACGGCGACAACGCCTTGATGAGAGGCTACATGCGCCAATTGGATGATGTTGGTGACATCGCCTATGGCATAAAATTGATCATTTGTCGTTTTCATTGCGGCGTCGACAGCGATGCCGTTTTTACGTTCATTGAGGGCGATGCCAAGCCCTTCAAAGTCAAATCCGCCGAGGTTGGCACGTCGCCCGACTGCCATGAGCACATAGTCACCGACGGTGTATTCTTTGGCATCGCCTTTGATGAATTCGGTGATGCAAGAGCCGTCGTCGCCTGTGAGAATGGCGTTGACTCTGGAACGCGTATGCAGTCGGATACCGCGTTCACGGCAAGCGTCTTTAATGACATCAATGACATCTTCATCCATTGTAAAAAGAATGTCATCCAAGAATTCAACGACAGTAACTTCTGTTCCGAGTGTATTGAAAATAAACGCAAATTCCATCCCGATGACGCCGCCGCCGACAATGGTCAAGCGCTTCGGCAGTGTTTTGAGGTCTAAAAGTTCCGTACTGGTGAGGACTTTTTCGGAATCCGCGCCCGGAATATTGAGCATAGCAGGGGATGATCCCATGGCAAAAATGACGTGAGCGGCATCAATCGTCG
Source organism: Clostridiales bacterium (assembly GCA_030445805.1). GTDB lineage: Bacteria > Bacillota > Clostridia > Peptostreptococcales > Acidaminobacteraceae > JASUTA01. The sequence continues at coordinate 1,094 of JASUTA010000045.1, read as the reverse complement.
CATCAAATCGTTTGTTTTGCACGCGGATTTTTCCGTTTTCAATAAAGCCATTTCCGATGAATGTACGAACATCGCCGTTTTCAAGCAAATGTTCAATACCGCCGACGAGGGTATCGACGACGTCATTTTTGCGATCGACAATCCCTGCCAAATCAATTTCCGCAGGTGCGGTTTTGATGCCGAATGTCGCGCCTTCTTTGACGGCTTCTGCGATATGAGCACTTCTGACGAAACTCTTTGTCGGAATGCATCCGCGGTTGAGGCAGGTGCCGCCGACGCGGTTTTCTTCGATCAAAACGACGCTTGCACCGAGTTGCGCCGCGCGGATAGCCGCGACATAACCGCCGGGGCCTCCGCCGAGGATGGCGATGTCGCAAGACAAATCTTCTTTTTGAGGTTTTGCGAGTCCGAAGGAATACCCTTTTTTCGGAGCCGTTTCTTTTTCAGCCGCTTCTTGTTTTCCGTCCGCTTCGAAGAGGACGTCACCGATTTTGACAGTATCGCCTTCGGAAACGCAAATTTTCAAGATGGTTCCGGTCACTTCGGATTTGATTTTAACGTTGCCTTTATTGGATTCCAGATTGATGAGGACGTCACCTGCCGCAACCGATTGACCTTCTTTCGCGAGAATTTTCCCGACCTTTGCGGATTTCTCATGTCCGGATATTTTTGTCAGTTTAATGTCCATATTGTCACTCCTTTAACAAAAAAGGAGGCAAGAGCCTCCTTCGTCGTGATGATTATTTGAATTCGTTTTCAAATTCTGCGATGGCGTCTTTAAGAAGTGTAACCGAGTAAGCCATAGAAGGGCCGCCGCCGAAGGCAACTGAAACCATTGCAGCTTCCAAAATTTCTTCTTTCGTGGCGCCGGTTTCAAAGGCTTTGTATGTATGATAGACGATGCAGTACTCACAGCGATTGTAGCATCCGATAGCGACGCTGATAAGTTCTTTTGTTTTAACATCCAGAGCGTTTTCTTCGTATGCCGCTCCGAGAAGTCCCATAAAGGAATTGACCATTTCTCCGTTAGTTGCGGCAAGATTCTCCAGTCCGCCGACAAAGCCGTTGAGCATTTCGCGCACATTATAAGCCAT
>JASUTA010000044.1 GCA_030445805.1 Clostridiales bacterium | reverse complement strand
GACCGCATGATTAAAGCAGGTGTTCTTGAAAATCCAAAAGTAGATTTTGCGCTCGGGGCACATGTATGGCCAATCCTCGAATCCGGAAAAATCGGCTTAAAACGCGGTTCTATGATGGCCGCCCCCGATCGATTCTCTCTCAAGATTTTGGGAAAAGGTGGGCACGGAGCCGAACCACATAATACAATTGATCCGATTGCCATCGCTTGCCAAGTCTATATGAGTCTTCAAACAATCATTAGTCGAAAGATCAATCCGATTGATCCCGCTGTTATCTCGGTAACTGTATTTAATGCGGGAACGGCACATAATATTATCCCTGATCGCGTAGAAATGATGGGAACGGTTCGTTCACTGACACCCGAAATTCGTGCTTATGTACCGGGGGCAATGGAAAAGCTCATAAAAGGTATTGTCGAAAGCAATGGTGCACAATATGAATTTGATTACGATCCCTACTATCCGCCTCTTATCAACCATGATGCGGGTATTGACCTCGTAGCGGAAGCAAGTGCCAATATCATCGGTGCCGAAAATACAGTGATGCTTCCAAATCCAACCATGGGCGGAGAAGACTTTTCCTATTTTCTTGAAAAAGTACCGGGCGCTTTTTTCGTCGTAGGAACCAAGAATGAAGACAAGGGCATTATCTATCCGCTTCACAATCCAAGATTTAATATTGATGAGGATATTCTCCACCAGGCTGCGGCGGTCATGGCGGAAAGTGCACTCATTTACTTAAATAAATAGGGAGGAAAAGGAGGAACTATGAGCGATTCAAACACAAACATGAAAAAGCCCGTTCAAAAACCCTCAAAAGGCATCGACATATTTTTGAACTGGGTAGAGCGCGTGGGCAATAAATTGCCTGAACCTCTGACAATATTTGTTTACTTAGCAGGTATTGCCATTCTGGTATCTTTGGTGGGTTCCATTTTAGGTTTATCGGCAATCCATCCACTTACCGGAGAAACGGTAACTGTCGTCAATCTCTTCTCAAAAGAAGGGATCCAAAAAATGTTGATGAATGCCGTTTCAAACTTTTCTGGATTTGCACCGCTGGGCCTTGTACTCGTTACGATTCTCGGTGTCGGCTTAGCTGAAAAGACAGGATTTTTCTCGGCATTACTTCGAAAAACATTCGGTAATGTAAAGGGCGGCAAGGTCGTTGCCATCGTTATCTTTACATCTATCATGGCAAATGCTGCCGGTGATACGGGATTCATCGTTATGCCACCGCTTGCGGCAATGCTCTTTACCGCAGTCGGCATGAACCCTCTCGTCGGTATGATGGCCGCTTATGCAGCTGTTGCGGGTGGATTTTGTGCCAACTTGATCGTCAACTCGTTAGACGTTCTCGTCGTAGGGTTTACACAATCCGCCGCCAATCTGCTTGATCCTGAATTTATGATCAATCCGGCTGCAAACTGGTACTTCTTGATTGCATCAACCTTTGTTTTAACCGCCGTTGCTACATATGTCACTTTAAAAATCGTCGCTCCCCGTATGGGAAAAGGTGATTTCGAAGTCGAAAAAATTGAAGAAGTTTCCGCTGAGGAAGTCAAGGGCCTTAAAGCCGCAGGCATCGCGACACTCGCATACTTAATTTTATGCTTCGCACTGGCAATCCCGGCAAACGGTCTCTTGAGAGAACCTGAAACCGGTTCTTTACTTTCTTACAGTTCGCCGCTTATGAAAGGGCTTGTACCACTCATCACATTATTATTCTTTATTCCGGGTTATGTTTTCGGTAAAGTCGCCGGAAAAATCAAAAGCGATAAAGACATTGTCAATATGCTTGGTCAAGCGATGTCGGAAATGGGACCTTACATTGTTCTCGCATTTGTTATTGCTCAATTCATCAATTATTTTAACTGGTCTAATCTCGGACTTATCATGGCAATCAAAGGCGCAGATTTCCTTAAAAGTTTAGGCGCACCGGCACCGGTTCTCCTCGTACTCTTCATTATTGTTTCATCGGTACTCAACTTGTTTGTCGGCAGTTCTTCTGCAAAATGGGCCATCTTAAGCCCGATTTTCGTACCGATGTTCATGTTGCTTGGATTCCACCCTGCGCTGACTCAAGTGGCTTACCGCATCGGCGACTCGGTTACCAATGTCATCACGCCGCTATTGCCTTACTTCGCGATCTTGATTTCATTTGCCAAAAAATACGATAAAAATATCGGTATGGGTACCTTGATTGCAAACATGCTGCCTTACTCAATCGCATTTTTTATCTTCTGGACGATTCAGCTCTTGCTCTGGTATTTCTTGAATTTACCACTCGGGCCGAATGCGCCGATTTTAATGTAATACACCCTTTCTTAAACGGGACGTCCCAAAAGGAACGCCCCGTTCTTTTTTTGTTAAATTCGATTTATGGCAACGGTTATCAAATGGCTTCAATCATAAATACCATTTCCTGAATTCCTTTCATTACAATTCACCGATTCGTCTCAATCCACTCTTGTCAGAAATTGCATAACCTTTTCCGCGCCCTGCCGTTTTGCTCAAAAGACCTGCATCACAAAATCCTTTAATCCCATATAAAACGTGCCGATAACTGACATTCAGATATTCTGCCACTTCCGTGTGTGGAATTTTATAAACCCCTTCATTTTCATGTTCCATAATAAATTCGGCAAGACGCTTTTCCAGTGAGTAGTTGAGATATTCACTCATTCGGTGGCTTCTGATAACGAGTTTTCTCGCTGTATAAGAGGCAAAGTAAAAGGACACGTCTGCATTTTCACGGCATAATTGTCTCAAGGCATCCACATCAAAGGCCAAGCACGTGACTTCCTGAACCACGGTGTTTTCTTTTATATCCGTTTCCTCGCCAAAGATGGACAATTCCCCAATCCAATCCCCTTTTCCGACAAAATCTAAAACAGAACGTCTTCCGTTTTTATGATCGATATATATTTTTACAGTGCCCGATAAAATCAGGTAGCACTGTCTGATTGTCTGATCTGCTCTAAAAATATGCTGATTGATGGGGAATATGTGCATTGTGCCGATTTCGGATAAAACTTTCGGTAAATTCGGTCGATCTGTCAAGGCTTTCATTTTTTACCTCCATGCGAGATTTCTCATATACCCAGTTTCTTTTTTACTATATCATAGGTCTAAGAAAACCGATATTCCGTTCATAAAAAAAGGAGATCTTTATGAAACAATCCCCTAGAAAATCCATTCTATTTTCCGCCGTCGCCTTTCTGACACTTGGGCTCGGCATTTCACTTCAAATTAAAGCAGGTGTCGGGCAAAGCATGTTCAATGCTTTCTCACTGACCGTTTCAGAGCCACTGGGTATAGAAGTCGGAACCATGATCAATGGTCTCAACCTCCTCTTCTTTTTACTTTATTTCTTCTTGCGGCGCTCTCGTCTCAATCACAGAGATTTGATCCAACTGGCCGCTATTACTGCCAACGGATTTGTTATCAATTTTTTTGTGTATTCTGTATTTTCGAGTTTCACCTTACAAATCTACGCCCTAAGAATGCTGGTGTTCATACTCGGCCTATGCCTGTCCTCCGTCAGTCTCGGTGCCATACTGGCAATCGGCATCGTCAAATTCCCGCTTGAAAGCCTCTGCATTGAATTGGGCAATCGACTTGGCATTTCACTTTCGAATATCCGTATGCGGTTTGATGTTGGTTTCTTACTTGGGACACTGATATTGACCGCTGTACTCGGAACCACACTACACATCAGAGAAGGCACGCTCGTCAGCTTCTTTTTACTCTCTCGCCTGATGGGATATTCTTACGATTACTGGGTCGCTTCCTGATCGCAGTCTTTTTTTAACACAAGGCGAATGCCGAATGCAATTAAAACGATCCCGACTGCCACGTTTAAAAATTGAATGACACCCTGCGGCAAAAATCCGCTTACAAGATTCCCGAGCCCATCGACCAATGTCAAAAAAATGAGCGTTGACAAGACGCAACCGACAGCAAAAAGAAAGAGTTCTTGTTTGTTCCAATTGTTTTCTATCATCTGTGCGGAAAACATTCCGCTCCAAAAAATAATCGTCATCGGATTGGAAGCGGTCAGCAATATGCCCTGTGCAAAAAGACTTTTTCCCGAGATATTTGAAAACAGTTGCAGGGTCGGCAGAAAAGAAATCTCAAAGACACCCGTAACCGTATTGACGCCGAATGCGATCAGTACTAAACACCCTACCCCCTTAATCACGGCCTTCACTTTTGCCCTGTTGATTACGGCGGCAATGCCGATGCCGGACAATGCAATATACAATGCATCAATCAGAGCAATTGCGAGCACCAAATGCAGTCCGTAAAAAAATCCGTATGTTGCTCCGACATGAAACACCATCAGACACATCGGTCCGATCGCCAATTGAAGCAACATGCCAAATCTCAAACCTTTCAGAATCATATCTTTCCCTCTTTTTAAAAATTAATTTCTTCTTTCAGCGTTCCGAGTGCAATGACCGTATTGGAACCGGAAACACCCGGAATCTTTTTCAGCTTCTTCGATAAAAACAGTTCCAATGCACGCGTGTCTTCCAAAGCCACTTTCAGTAGATAGTCATAGTTACCGGCAACGTGATGGCATTCCAAAACATCTTTGTACTGTATAATTGCTTTTCTGAACAGCTCAATGTTTTCCGTCTTGTCAATATTGACGAAAATAAATGCCAAAAGCCGCTTTTCTATTTTGTCTCGATTGATTTTTACCGTATATTGCCGAATCACTTCACTCTGCTCCAGTTTCCGAATGCGTTCCGCTACTGCCGGAACAGACAACTTCACGCGCCTGCTGATTTCGGAAGCGGAAGCCCGTCCATTTTCCTTAAGCACCTCCAAAATGGCTTCATCTATTTTATCCATATCGCGCCTCCTTTTTAAGATATTTTATTCAATTCGTTTTTATTTGTAAACGTTTTAGAAAAATACAATAAAAGATTAGGATTTATTATAAAACAATTTATAAATTTTAAGTCTTTCGATTTATTTTATCCGCTCAATTTACATTGGAAAACACCGAAAGACCCCCACTCGGTTGCTTCTCGTCATCCGATAGGAGGCCTTTCTTTATTTTTATGATCTGTCCTATACCAAATTTATTGCTCGGTTTATCACTTAATTTATTCAGCAACTCTCGGATGGCAATGCCTCAGAACCTGTGATGTCCTTAATCCAAATGCGTTTTTTCATCCACCGGAAACCGATTGCCAACCGAAATACTTCTTCCAAGCTGATGCAAAAATAGACGCCGTATACGGGGAGTTTGAAGACCCAAGCCGTTAAGAGCCCGAGCGGAATGCCGATCAACCAACCGCCCGCGAGGTCGAGATACAGTGACAACTTTGTCTGTCCGCCGCTTCTCAAAACCCCGCCGCCGATAATCATATTGCTCACCTTGACAAACAGAAACAATGCAAAGACGCGAACCAACCATTCAAAGTAGGTACGTGTTTCCGGTTCGATTTGAAACATTCGCCCATAGAACGGGCTGAGCAGAACGATGACAACGCCGATCAAAACTGCCCCGACAATGCCTATGCTGACAAAGCGAAAGGAAACGGCGTATGCCTCTTCTTCTCTGCCTTCTCCGATCAAATTGCCGAGAACAATCATGGCAGCGGAGGAAATCCCTACAAAAAAAGCTATGGAAAACGATTGAATCGGAAAAGTCATTGTCATTGCCGCCGCCTGTTCCGTTCCCATGTGCCCGTAAATCCCCACATAGACCGATTCGTTGACGGACCATAAAAATTCATTGACCAAAAGCGGCATTCCTGTCATCAGAAAAGCTTTTACAAACTGCCTGTCTGCACTGAGTAATCCTCGCCCCATCACTGCACCGGGCAGTTGTCTCGAATAGACAAAGAACAGAATAATACTCATCTCTGCAAAACGACTGAGCGTTGTGGCCAGCGCCGCACCTGCTATTCCCATTTCAGGCAACCCGAATTTGCCGAAAATCAAAAGATAGTTGAGAACAGTATTCAGGAAAAAAGAAATCAATCCCGCCGTCATGGGTAATTTGACATGATGGGTACTTCGAAGGACGGCATTGTACGACTGGACAATAAACAGCGGGAAAAAACCGATTGCCATGTAGCGCATATAGAGCATACTCTGCTCAATGACTTGCGCATCACCGATAAAAAGGCGCGCAACCGCACCCGGCGTGAAAAAAGAAAGTGCAAAAAAGATGCCGACGACAGGGACACCGAGCCACAGCGTTGTCCCGACCACAGTTTCAATCTTCTCCATGTCCTTTTTTCCAAAATATTGTGCCGCATAAATTCCGGTTGCGGAAGTGAGTCCAAAGACAACCATAATAAAAATAAAAGGCAATCGGCTCCCAACGCCTACACCGGCAACTGTTGCTTCCCCAAGACTTCCGATCATCATCTGGTCAATAATGCTCAAAGAACTGGCGATCAAACTTTGCAGAGAAATCGGGACGGCAATTTTAGCGACATTGCGCATAAACGCCCATCGTTTTTCCGTTTTAGTACGGTCTTGATTCATGTCTCACCCCATATATCGCAGTATTCTGAACGATTCAGGCAGCACTTCAATGCCTAACCCCGATACTGTTTCACCTGTAAATTGATCTTCAAATCGCTGCTCTGCCTGTTCCGCTACTTCCGTTTTGGGGGCTTCAAAAACACGGTTTTCATGCCCACGATTGATCAAAAACAGAAGTGCTCCCTTGCGAAAAGCGAGTCCGTCATCCCCTGCAAAGTCCATCCACTCGAACTCGGTCCCTCTAAAATCCGGATCATCGGCGCGCAGAGTGCCCATTCGTTTGAGGGTCTCGTAAATCTTACGACTCCATTTTGATTCATCCCAAATCATGCACCGTCTGTGCCGTTCCGATTCGTCCGACTTCTCTCCCGAAATCCCTACTTCATCTCCATAAAAAATCGCCGGACTGCCGGGAAAAGCATAGAGAAAGACATACGCCAAAATCAGCCGCGAGGAATCGCCATGAGCAATTGACAGAAAACGCGATGTGTCATGACTGTCGAGGAGATTATATCCGGCTTCCACAGCCCCTTTAGGATAGTTTGTAAGGTAAGTATCCACCTTCCGCTTGAAGGTTTCTGCCGTTATAGCCTCATAGGCGAAAAAACGGGCACAGGCTTCCATCAATGGATAATTCATAACCGCGTCGTATTGGTCGCCGCGTAGCCAAGGCAATGCATCATGCCAAATCTCACCGAGGATCAGCACCTCGGGATTTTCTTTTCGAACAGCCTTCCTGAAAGCGCGCCAAAAGTCGTGACTGACTTCATTTCCGACATCGAGGCGCCATCCGTCAATGCCATATGTTTTCACCCAATACACGCCCACACCAATAAAATAGTCAAAGGCCGCTTGACACTCAAAATTGATTTTCGGCATGGAAGCACTGTAGGCAAAAGTCTCGTAGGTGCCGGGTTTTATAGGCATTTGGTCGATATGAAACCAATCAAAATACGGCGAAGCTTTCCCTCTGGACAAAACATCCTGAAAGAATGGGTGTGCCGCCGCCATATGGTTGAATACCCCATCCAACATGATGCGAATGCCTCGCGCATGCGCTTTTTCAACCAAAGTCTTAAAAGCCGAATCCCCCCCAAATATCGAATCGATTTGAAAGTAATCCAGCGTTTCATAGCGATGGTTCTTCAGCCCTTTAAAAATCGGACAGAAATGGAGACCTGTGACCCCCAGTTCGGACAAATAATCCAGTTTCCGGGTTACCCCCTGCAAATCACCGCCCATGTAATTGTCCCGAGTAGGCTCTGTCCCCCAAGGCTCGGTATTCTCCGGATCATTGGACGGTTCACCGTTGCAAAATCGATCCGGGAAAATGTGATACCATACAGTATTTTTAGACCACGCCGGTACAGTCAAAACATCGTCTTCACTGATATACGGAAAGCAAAAGTAATTCCCCAAGTCATTGAGCTGTGCATCGGCGGCAGGACTGCCGTCAAGGGTCAGCATACGGCGTTCGCCAAACAGAATCGTCTCTTCGTGCCCTTCTAAAAGGAATGCATATCGCGACCGTTTCGTCGGTCGTTCAATCGATGCAAAAAAAACATCGTGATACTCGGTGGTTGCTTCCAACTTCATTTCGATCAATCGGTGATGCCAGCCGGAGGCCCCACTGGCTTCCAGATTCCCTCCGCCGCCACCCCGTTCCCAGTCAAAGGGATCTCCAATGCGGCAATAAGCTTTTTCTATCTCGCCACGGAGGGCTTTTACGCGTATATGCAACGTTTTTCGATCATAAGCATAGCACAAGTTGCTCTTTGGAATGTGTATAAGTGCGGCTCTTGTAATCATTTCAAAACTCCTTCCGAAAAACATGGGGCGTTTGTTCAATTCAGTCGATTTGTTCAATTTAGTCGATTTATTCAAATCATTCAATTCGATGTTTATCGAATTGATATTTTCATATTAGCATGCTATAATAATTTTGTAAATCATCTTATAGGAGTTTTTTTATATGCGCATTCGTTACGATGAAAGTTTTGAATTCATCACGGCATTATTTGCCGTCGGACAGGAATGTCTGCTTAAAGCACTGGTAAAATCCAAACCGTTCACGCGGACAGACCTTCGGTTTGAAAATACTCTGAAAAGGATTAAGAGGTTGACGCCAAAGCCCCTGCTCAAGGAAATCGAATATTTCTATGATTTGGACGGCATCGGCTATATCCTCTATAATGTCATTTTTCTCAGCCGAAAAAAAAATGCGAACGGACCCACACTGTCCGAATATATAACCGCAATCAAGAAGCTCACTCATCGGGATGCACTGATGTATATCGCCGCGAGCAACTACCGGATGGATTTCAAAAAAATCGATCCTGAAACCATTGAAGAACAGCTGAAATCCGTTGCGGAAACGACTGCGCTTCCCGAATCCGATCGTCGCAAACGCATTCTCGATTTTATAGAGAATCCATCTCTGCTCAATGCGCTCATTGAATGTACGACGGTTTTTTATGAAACGGTCTACAAAAAAATAAAAGGCGATATAGATGCCTTCTGTACGGAAGGCGTTGCCTTTTATCAAAAAATTTATGAGGAAAATCCGGAACAATTTTTCAACCGCTATTTAGGCGGCGGACAACCTTACGGCGCAAAAGACGAAATTCATATTTCCTTTTTTACGCAAATCGGACTGCACGATTATGAGAGCAAATGGGAAAAACGACATTTGTTTCTTTTGGGAATTCGCCATGCGGAACTGCTGGAAGGGCTTGATCCGGTCAATCAAATCGCCTATTATCACAAAGTGCTCTCGGACCCCAAGCGCATTGAGCTGATCGGACTCATTTCCAAACGCCCTTATTACGGACAGGAACTGGCATCGGCTCTCGGTCTCGCCACCTCGACAACCTCGTATCACCTCAATATGCTGATGGACCTCAATCTCGTCAGCACGAGCCGAAATAAGAAAAAGGTCTATTTTCGCTTCAACCGCGAAGCTTATGAACACTTCAATGATCTTTTTGAATCTCATTTGTTGAAGTCATTTTAACCGGTCTATCCGAAAAACAATGCCCCCATCATCCGATTGGGGGCATTTATGATTTGAAGTTATTTCTTTGAAATGCGAAATCTCAAAACGGTTTTCAGCTTTGCAGGCTCCGTTTTTCTCGGATCGGAAAGGTATATTTCGCGATGTGTCATGGAAGCGCGATTGTAGCCGTTTTCGTTGCAAAAGGCTTCCATTCTTCTAAAACTTTCCGGCTCATCGTCGTAGCTTCCGATGTGAAGCATCTGACAGCAAGTGCCTTCTTCGGCGTGTACAAATCGGATTCTTTCCAAATCCGGATTTGGCTTTTTCTTTTGCGTTTCACAAATAAAGCGCTCAAATAACGCTTCCGTTAAAAAGTCAGGCTGACGAATCATAATCGCATATGAGAAATTGTCCTTATCCGTTGAGGGTTTGCTCTTATCCGCTAAATCCCACACACCTTCAAGCGGAAATACCGTGTATTCGTAATAGCCTTCCGGAATCGCCCCGCTTTTATACGACATTTTTACGGCATAGCTAAAGCTGTAAAGTGCCGCAGTCGCCTGCTGAAAGGCTTCACCGTTGGGATTGCCTTGCCCTTCGATTAAAGCAAATGACATCATAGGGACTTCAATGATTCCCGGAACAGTTTTAGGAACATAAAGCGCTTTGAAATCTTTTTTATAATCCACTTTTCCCATACCGACTGCCTTCCTTTCCAATTGATCTCATTTTGATTGATTTCAGTTTGGTTGACTCCGTTTAATCGGCTTCTTTTGACCGATCCTTTAAAACCATCAATTCGGCAGTTTCTCGTGCCAAATCTCAAGTAAAACCTGAATGTCTTCCATAAATTCTTTTTCAGTTTGATCTTCTTCTCTTTTTACTTCTTCCAAGACTTCAAACGAAAAAGTCTCAGGGCCATAGGCTTGCCATTCCCTGATCATACACGTTTCGGGACAGGATTTAATCCCAAGTGAAAACATAAATCTGTTTTGAGAGGTTTTTAGTTCTTTCGCGGCTCTCAGCCAGTATTTTCCGTTCCCGCTGCATACGATGCGGTAAATGCCACCCACCATTTCCCGATTTTTATATTGCTCTGCCAAATCTTTTCTCGATTGTGATTTCATTGATCTTTCCCTTTCTCTTCCTTTCTCAAAATAACACGTCCGCCCTTACGATTGTCGTTTTTTGTCGATAAAAATCATGCTTTTCAGCAAATCGACTTGCTTTTCAGCCGTCTCTTTTGACATATCCAGTATCGGCGACGACGTCTTCAAGCTGTCCATAAAATAAATAATATGCGTGGCAAGCGCTTCGGCATCAAATGTTTTAAAAGCTTTGGTTCCCTGTCCGTATTCCAATATTGTCTGAAGCAATTGAATGCCCGCTTTGACGCGTTTGTTAAGGCTCTCCCTCTGATCGGGCTCCGCAAACGCGAATTCGTGAATCGCAAAATAGAGGCCGTTGTTCTCGCTGTGGATGAGCGCAACCTCCTGCTCAAAGTAGATTGTCAAAATCCGATCTGCTGGTACACCTTTTCGAATGCTTTCTTCCGTCAGCGCTTGGTTGACTGCCAAATCCGTCTCCAGCATTGCAATAAAGATTTCTTTGGTAGATGAAAAATATCGATAAACGCCCCCACGGCTCATTTGGCAGCTTTCACAAATGTCTTTCATTGTCACAGCCACGTATCCTTTTTTCGAAAACAGGGCCACTGCATTTTCAATAATGAATTGTCTCGTCTTGAGGCCTTTGGTCATAAGGTTTCCTTTCCAAAATAAAAAGCGACACATATGTCGCTTTAATTATACGACATGCGTGTCGCTTTTGTCAACGGTCTAATAACTGCCCTTGATGACAAAAAACGATCCTCGAATGGTACCCGCCAGCTTTGATTTCTGTCTGGCAAATTTGAATCTTCCTTCCAATGCCTCCGGAATCTCCATTCCTTCGGATAATTTAAATCCCACTGCGCGCTTTTTCGGGTCATCCACCGAATACATGACATTGACCACCAGCCCATCTTCATAAAAAACATAGGCCATTTTTAAATTTTCCACCTGAAACCGCGCGGTCTCAAGCGGTGCCGCCGAGAATTCAATATGGCGCTCCTCTTTTAAGATTCGGCTTACATAATCCAGCGTTTCTCTGCTTTCATCTACGGGGAATACCTCAAAAGCGTGTTTGTATTTATTCATGAAGTATCGGGATTCATTGGCGCGCAATCCCGCAAGAGCCGCAGACACCGGAGACGATTCTAAACCGACTTCTGAAACATTTGTAAAATCGACAATGTAGGACATTTTACCCTCCTGCTCATTCCATTTCGCTCTGTAAAATTCAATCAACGCATCGAGTAAACCATTTAAAACCATGTATCCGGTTTTCGAAACACAGGATCAACCCATCACGCTTTGATTTAAATTTACCACAAATAGGTACCCTTCTAATCAAAAATAATCCATTTGAGGCCAAAATTTTAGGGCATTGGGGTTTCATGTATTTATTCTACTCTTTCAATCACCATCGCTGCACCTTGCCCACCGCCGATGCAAAGTGTCGCAAGTCCTGTTTTTAGCCCTTTGTCTTCCAAGAGATGAATTAACGTAACCAAAATTCTCGCTCCGGATGCGCCGATCGGATGCCCTAAAGCGATTGCCCCGCCGACCCATAGGATACGATTTTTGCCATCGGCTTTATGCCCAGTTCCACTGCTTTCTCCGCACTCATAAGTACCAAAGCCGCCGCCCCGTCATTCAGCCCGGAAGCATTACCCGCCGTCGCCGTTCCGTCTGCCTTAAACACAGTTTTTAAATTCCCGAGAGCCTCCATTGAATTTCCAAAACGCGGGAACTCGTCCTGTTCAAAAATTGTAGTCCCTTTTTTCCCTTTAATCTCTACCGGTACGATTTCTTTTGCAAAGGCATTTGCTTTAATCGCACGTTCCGCCTTTTGTTGAGATTTCAATGCAAAAATGTCTTGCTCTTCTCTCGAAATTTCCCATTGTTCCGCTACGTTTTCTGCGGTAATGCCCATGTGATAGTCATTAAATGCATCCCACAATCCGTCGTTGATCATCTCATCAACAAAAGTATCGTGCCCCATTCTTTCACCCCAGCGGGCATTTTTCAATAGATACGGCGCCTGCGACATGTTTTCCATTCCGCCGACTACGAGAACATCCGCGTCACCCGCTTTGATGATTTGCACCCCCATACTGATCGTCCTGAGGCCCGACCCACAAACTTTATTGATGGTCATCGCCGGAATTCGATTGGGTAACCCGGCATGAATAGCTGCCTGTCTCGCCGGATTTTGACCGAGACCCGCCTGAAGCACATTGCCGAATAGGACTTCGTCTACAAGCTCGGGATTGATGCCCGCGCGCTTAATGGCTTCTTTGATGACAACCGAACCCAGCTCTACCGCCGGAACGTCTTTCAGGGATTTACCATAGGTGCCGATCGCTGTGCGAACGGCGCTGACAATTACAACCTCTCTCATAAAATTGCCTCCGTTTTTTTTTGAAATTCAATCGTTTTATATCACTCCAAATCGTGTATATACACTATTTTGCGAAAAAAATTAGTGTCCCTGATACTGTTCGATTTTCTCAAGCAGTTCAGCAAGTTTTGCAGCGTCCTCATCTCCCAAATGCTTGGTAATATCTGCTTGAGCCTGCTCCCAGCGCTCATCCGCGCACGCAAAAACCTGCCTCCCCAATTCCGTAAGTTGGAGCTGACGGTTTCTGGTACCCTCCTCCGCAATGTCTTCAATCCATTTTTTCTGTTCAAGCGGTCTTAGGTTTCTCACCAACGTCGTTCGGTCCAATCTGAGGGCAACCGATAAATCACTGACGCTCACCGGTGCCAAATATATAATATGCCTCAATATGGAATACTGACTCACGGTGACGGAACAGGATGCCAAATATCGATCATAGACGTCCGTCAGCGCATTGGATGAGCGCCGCATATTCAAACAAGTGCAGGGAGAAGGCTTTTTGGATTTTTGTCCCGTCAAATATTGAATCGGATTTTGAGTTGTCTTATCAGCCATTTTCACACGCCTCTTTCGTTTTTCGTGTATATGCACTATTATAAATGCCGTTTCATTTTCTGTCAATACCCGCACTAGAATACTTTTTTAAACCGTCCGGCGGTCAAGAATGCAAACGGTATCAATGCGATAAAATCAATTGAGATAATCGCCACTTCAAAAATATATTCTCTCCGAATGCCGTACAGTGCGGTTATGGCAATAAATGCGCCGATGCTCAGCACAACAGCACCCGTTAAGATGACACGAATGCCCTTATCGGTTCCGGTTTTTTCAGAAAATAGCGGCACGTAAAAAAGAAAGGACAACGTCAGCAGGCTATACCCGATTTCCTCCAGTGCAATAAACAGCCCATGGGGATTGTACTGAGTCAATAGCGCCATGCCTTCCGTTTCGCCGTTTAACAAGCTCGGCTGAATCATTACAACCTGAATATAGTAATCCGTCAATAAAAGTACCGCGGCAACCGTTCCGAAAATCATCCCGAGATGGGCAAAAATTTTTTTCTCTTGGCCGGTTGTGTAGAAAAGCAATGTTGCAAAGATCATGTAAGCAAGCATCAACAGCATGGCCGCATACATCCAGAAATAATCGCGCGGGAAACGGTCTATGATATTCAGAAACGGATAAGCGATCGGATTTTGTGCGAAGAGCAACGTTAAAACAGCATGAAAATCATCCCAAAAAGTTTCAACGGTCATCCCGTTTTCCGAATAATACAGTAGCAGCAACCCATGTATGGCATAAAGACATGATTTAAGGGCCATTTCTACATCGGAGTGCTCTGTGTAATGGGATACCGTCTTTCCGGACGCCGAGAAAATTTGTGCATACAGCTCAAACGTTCCCTGTGCCTGTTCGCTTTCTATGGTCGCATAGGAATACCCGGCACGGTCTGCAATCGTTCTGAACGAGAGGTTTTCAACACCGTTTTCTTAATAAAAAAAGCACTCGGTCTTGCTTAAATAGAGCAAAACCATTGTGCTTTCAAATCGTATCTATTCCCGGAGGGTTTGGAAAAGCGACTAAAAAAGTGAACATTCGTCCGTTGTATTCTGTTTTTAAAAATCCGTCATATGATTCGACGACCTTTTTTATATTCCGCATGCCTATGCCATGAAATTCGCCCTCTTTGGTAGAGACATATTCTTCTTCGGAGATTTTGAGTGCGCCATTGAAAGCATTTTCAATTTTAATCAGCAGTTGACCGTTCATATTGCGCACGTCAACCGATAGAAATCGCTCTGTAGGGCTTTCTGTTCGTCCACATGCCTCAATTGCATTTTCCAGAGCATTGCTCAGCACAACGCAGAGATCCGTATCGCTGACGGCAAGCTGTTTTCGAATACTGCACGTACATTGAAACGCAATCCCGGCATCCCTTGCTTTTAAAAAATAATAACTCAATATCGCATTCGCAACGACATTTTCACAAAATACCAGAAGCGGATCGGTTTCGGTTTTATTACCGTATTCATTCAGGAAACGGCTAACCTCTTCATAACGCTTCTCCGCAAACAGCTGCTGAGTCACATTGACGAAATGACGCATATCGTGTTTGATCGCCCGGATTTCATTCATTTGCCCATTTAAAATATCATAGTATTCTTTCTGCATGGTGATCTGATTTCTTGCCATCGCCAGCGTCGATGCCGACACCAAAAACTCTTTTTGAATTTCTGAAATGCGAAGCGCATAAACCAACGTGATGATCATCAGATATACAGAAAGCAAACTCAACATTGCCAGGGACATATTGAGATAAATATTCCCATTGATATAGTAGCAATCCACAATCAATCCGGAAATGGCAAGCAATACCCCGCAATAAATGAGCATTCCGTACTTTTTCAATTGATGCCACCCGACATACAGCTTAAAAAATGCGTAAAATTCAAGCGCAAAACTCAAAACAGGCACGATAATCGTTAAATGTCGATTGTACACCGCTTGAGGCACAAGCAGATAGACGAGAAACAGCGCCGAGTAATACAGAATGAAGGCAATCTTCTCCCTTCGACTGAATGGGCTTCCGAATTGCTCCTGTATGAGAAATATCAATAAGAATTTGAGCACAAATGTGCTGAAAAACATGAGTTCATTGGTTCGTTCATAAGAGAGATTGAAGAACAAACTTCCCTGCCAGAAACTATAAAATTCTGTCGTCAGCATAATCCGCAAAACAACAAAGAGGCCCATGGCGGGAAGCCATATGGATCGCATTCCTTTTCTGAAAGACATCATATATAAAATCATCAATGCCAAAAAAGAAAATATCACGGTCCCAAATAAAATAAATCGGATGCCTGTTCGATCATTATTTGCCTGTATGGCGCCATCATAATCCTTCAATATGGGGGCCATATAGAGTCCCGAAAAACGCGTTGTTGCCACTTCGATAATAATCTCGTGAGGCTCCCCCGCTGATAAAAGCACTGGGTAAAGTTCCGCTTTCGGAACTGTAAACACTTTACTATTATCCTTTGAAATAACACCACTTTCAGCCGTCAATTCACCATCAATAAAAACGCGATAAGCACTGCCGAAATCCGGAATGTATACCGTCACATTTCTCGGATAGTCCAGTCCCTGCACTGTCAATTGATAACTTGCGAATCCATTTGCCGGCAACAGGCCACCGCCTATTTCATACTTCGACCAGTAATCCGGCACTTTAATCAAAAAATCCGGTTTGTCCCCTTCCTGAGGCTCACTTGCAATCAATCGATTCCAAAAGAATGCCCAGTCTCCGTCCAGTATGATTTTTCCCGACTCATCAAGTGACTGATCCGACAAATCTATTGCACCGTTTCCCGCTCGAGGCGCACCGGTCAAATTGTGATAAAAAGCGGTATAGACAATCGGAAGGTGTGTCAATAAAAGCACGAAAGCCAACCCCATAATCAGATACACTCTTGTACGCTTGAATTCATCCATAGTGATGCCCTCGGCTCATATGTGAAAAGATATAGGTATAATACTGGTCTTTTGCAGATTTTATATACTTTTTTGAGATGTAGATCACAATTCCGCCAACATGAAAACAATTTGTGCCCATTTCAGTGATGCAGGCATTGTTGACAATGAAGCTCTGGTGGCACCGGGTAAACGCTTGTTCCGGCAACTCTTTTTCGATTTCATCCAATTTACCGTAGCATTGAAGTGTGCTTTTATCTGCCAAATGAAATAGAATCAACTTATCTTGACTCTCTATATACTGAATTTCACGACAGTCTACACTGTAAACCGTTGATTTGTAACTGAACCGAATCTTAGGATGATTTTCTCGTTTGATTTCTTCCACAGCGCGATCCATAATGGCATATAATCGT
>JASUTA010000001.1 GCA_030445805.1 Clostridiales bacterium | reverse complement strand
TCCTCTTTTTTGAAAACGATCTTCTCTTCTTCCGTCTCGCTGAAAAACGTTTGGAGATTGGTTCCCAAACTCTCCAGTATGTCCACAAGGCTCGCAATGGATGGGGAAGTCATATCCCGTTCCAATTGAGAAATGAAGCCTTTTGAAAGTTCACAGCGATCTGCCAATTCTTCTTGGGTAAGGTTGTTTTCCAGTCTTAATCGTTTTATCTTTTCTCCGATATTCACAACCGTCTCTCCTTTTCTCGGTGTTTATTATTACTAAACTTTTCATTCGATTTATTATACTCAATATCCCCTGTCCCGTCAACCGCGAGGCGCATTTTCAGCAATAAAAAACGCACGCTTTGAAAGCGTGCGTTTTGATGTAATAGGTCCCTTAAATATTCAATATTTTATCGATCAATCGTACGAGGTTTTCAATTTCAGGCTTGCTCATTTGCGCATCCGCACCGACGGCATCTCCCTTATGCATCAAGTCACTCGTGATCAAAGAGGAGAAAATAATAACCGGCAAAGTTTTCAAAATCTTATGTTCTTTAATACGTCGCGTCAGGGCATGTCCGTCCAATTGCGGCATTTCGATGTCCGTAATCAAAAGGTCCACATCCTCGGTGAAGCGTTCGCCTTTTTTGTCGACGAGCATCATCAAATAATCATACGCCTGCATCCCGTCATCAAAAAATTTCAGTTTTGTAAATCCGGATTTCGTCAGCGTGTCGAGCAACACCTTGCGAATCATCGGAGAATCATCCGCCAAAGCTACTTTGATATGCGAACGGTCTTTAACGACCACGTCTTTGATACGATCCGCATTAATGCCTGTCGTCGGGTTGATGTCCATAACGATCTTTTCAAAATCCAAAAGCATGATGATTTGCTCATTCAAGTTGATATTTCCGATCACCAGAGAATTTGCCGTCAAATCGTCCGGCTTGAAAATTTGGTTCCAGCCGATTCGGTGAATGCCGAGCACTTGATCGATGGCAAAACCGACTTTGATTTTGTTGAATTCACAAACAAGCGTCATCCCGTTCTGAACCTTTTCACTCTTACGACCTTCCAGTACGTAAGTCAAATCCACAATAGAAATCATTTCGCCGCGGATGAGTGAAATGCCGGAAATGGCAGGATGAGCATTCGGGATCTTAGAAACATTTTCAATTTGGAGCAATTCTTTCACTTTAACCACATTAATCGCATAGTGTACGTCAGCGACGGTAAAATGCAAGATTTCAACTTCGCCTGTGCCGCTTTCTAACAAAATCCCTTCTTTTTTTTCCATAACGATTCACCCTCCACGTTCATTCTAGAACCATTATACCCCTTCTGAGGCAATTAATAAATAATTTTATAAGGAATGCGGCACAACGGCTCTAAATCAGCGCCATCTCTTTTCCGATGCGTTCAAAGGCCGCAACAGCGCGTTCCAGTTGTTCGGTTGTATGTCCGGCAGTTACCATACAGCGCACACGTCCCGTTCCGGTCGGAACCGTCGGAAAGACAATCGGAGAAGCAAAGACTCCGGCTTCAAACAACCGCTTGGAAAAAGCAACGGTCTTCGCTTCGTCGCCGATAATCACCGGTGTAATCGGCGTTTCACTATGACCGATATCAAACCCCAGTGCCTTCATACGCGCTTTAAAAAACTTGGCATTTTCCCAAAGCTTATCGGTATACTCCGTAGTGCCGCTGAGCAAATCCACGGCCTCTATAATCGCTCCTATCGCTGCAGGCGGAAGTGCCGTACTGAATAAAAGCGGTCTCCCGCGATGGAGCAGCCATTCTTTCATGACTTTTCCACCGGCCACATAGCCGCCGACGACGCCAATGGCTTTTGACAGTGTACCGATGCTGAAATCCACGCGCCCGTGAAGTCCGAAATGATCCACCGTCCCGCGTCCGCTTTCCCCGAGAACTCCGGATCCGTGTGCATCATCCACGTAAGTCATGCAATTGTATTTCTCGGCCAGCGCAACGATTTCAGGGAGCTTTGCAATGTCCCCGTCCATGCTGAAAACGCCGTCCGTGATAATCAAACAGTTTCTGTATTGATCGCGGCGCTCTTTTAAAATGCGTTCAAGGTCTGCCATATCGCTGTGTGCAAATACCCCTCTGTCCGCTTTGGAAAGTTTTACACCGTCAATAATACTGGCGTGATTCAACGCATCCGATAAAATCAAATCTCCTGTATCCGTAACCGCTTGAATCACCCCGGCATTACAGTTAAAGCCGGATTGAAATACCAAGACCGCTTCTTCTCTCTTAAATGCCGCCAATTTTTGTTCCAATTCCTCATGAAGATCCATATTTCCGATAATGGTTCGAACCGCTCCCGCCCCGACACCGTGTGTTTCAATGGCACGGATCGCCGCTTGTTTTAATCGCGGATGATTCGCAAATCCCAAATAATTATTTGAAGAAAGATTGATGACCTTTTTCCCGTCCAAGATGACTTCCGCTTCATTGGCACCCTCTAAGACCGGCAATACGCGATAGACCCCCTGCGCCTTAAGCGCATCGACTTGATCTTGCAAATATTTCAGTTCAGACATAACAAAGCCTCCTTCTCAAATTCACTGCTTAACCACAGTATATCATTTGATGAAAATGCAAGGACACCCCCTTCTGTAATTATGACAAAGAGTTCAAAAACGCAAAAATACGTCTGTTCTATATAAGGCGCCGTTCAATCTCCTGAAGTGCCCATTTGTAATACAGTTTCAGCCGCTCGTCATGTTCAAATTCAGGGTGTGACAAAATCAGTTCCCGCTCTTTCTGCTTCCCGGTATTGCCCAGGACAATCAGCGCATTGCGTTTGTAAATCCAAAGACTGCGCCACGAAAACCCTTTATCACCATAACGCGCTTTAAATTGTTTCCCGCTCAGCGACAGCATTTCCTCCGGAGAAAGAACATTTTCTTCATGAATCTCAAAAGAGGGATGCGCGCGATTTTCCCGATTCGCAGGACACACGCGCTGGCAGATACTGCACCCGTACAGATGATTGCCGATGCGCTTCATTTCCCCTTCCGTCAAGATTCTGGCCGTCTGGGTCAGAGCCGAAACACAGCGCTCATGTGCCATGGGGCCGAATCCGCAAATCTCAGCCGGGCACGCAACAACGCATCGATCGCAGGTAATGCATTCCGGATACATCACATCAAGCGCTTCCGGCAATCCCACCTTCAAATCGCTCACGGGAAGCGGCCGATTGTATAATAGATACCCGATAAAAAAGTGAGTCCCCAGTGTTTTATGAATTAGAAAGTGATTTTTTCCAAACTTGCCCAGGCCCGTATAAAGCCCAATCTCCCGATCCATATACGG
This sequence comes from Clostridiales bacterium, assembly GCA_030445805.1. GTDB lineage: Bacteria > Bacillota > Clostridia > Peptostreptococcales > Acidaminobacteraceae > JASUTA01. The sequence continues at coordinate 50,753 of JASUTA010000001.1, read as the reverse complement.
CGATGTATCGACACACGGCAAAACCTCCGCCTTCTCCGAAAAATCCGCGTCTTCCGAAGCGTTTCTGACAGCGCTGTCCATCTCGGATAAAAGGCCTTTAAGAACGCGGTGATAATCCGCCGCCCAAGCGTAGCTGTCCACTAACCCCGGGCGATTGTACGGGGCCATGCCGAGATAATCGTAGGGAATCGCCACGGATAGAATGCCCTTGACCCATTCCGGCAACCGGCGCTTGTCCGCCTGTTCCGTAAATTCCGGCATGGCATGCGTCCTCAGAACTTCGGCTTCGCGTTCCCGAATCCAGTCGCGAGCAGAATCGTCTATATTTAAAATGCCCCAATGAAAAATCATCAGAGCATCCATGATGTCGCTAAGTTGTTGAACGGTCATTCCCCATCCTCGCTTAAATAATCGATTGTCATATCTTTTATATTGAGCGGCCAGTCGCGATAAGCACTGCCGCTGAAATTTTGAACCCTCTCGTTGACGAAACACTGAGACAGAGGTCTTGCAATAAAATCATACGGCAAATCCGACAAAATGATTGAAATCCAGTCGGTTGTCGCTTCAATAAACGCCGATTCATTCACGCCGTCCGTATCATACGTGCCTGCAAGGCTTCCGAGGGCATCGTCCATGTCCGGATTGCTGTACCCGCCTGCATTATAAATCCCTTCGGTTTTAAAGAAAGACCCCGGATTCAGCAAAACACTGCCTTCCAGTCCGATGCACCACGCGTCTGCGCTTCGATCCGTAAAAACAGTTTGAAGCAAGGTTTCATAGTCCACAATGACAAGCGATGCGTCCGCACCGAGTTGACGCCATTGGTCGACAGCGTAACGCCCCAAATTATACGCCCAACCCACATCGGAAAATGTGTAGAGCTTAATTTCCAGAGGCAACCCGTCCCGACCGCGAATCCCGTTTTCATCAACTTCCGTCCATCCCGCTTCATCCAGGAGAACCTGAGCCTCTTCCATGCTGAACACCGGCGCCAAAGCGGCGCTTTCAGCGGTGTAAGCCCAGTGGTCACTCCCGATCAACACGCTCGTCGCGGCAGATTCGTTTCCCCACTGCGCCCGCGCAAATGCTTTATCGTCAATGGCATAAGAAAGCGCTCGTCGCGTCTTTTCATCTTGAAAAATAGGATTGGCAAAATTAAATCCGATTCCCACAACGGATTTCCCGGGAATCGTGTACAATTCTCCAAACGCATAGACGGGTCGTGCCAAAGCAGTTGCCTCGTCACCCGAGACGCAAGCCACATCTACTGTGCCTTGCGAATATTCCGCGAGCGCCGCATCTGCCTTCATACGCGACAGTGTAACGCCTGCAATTTGAACCGATCCGCCGTGATAATCGGCATTTGCCTTCAAATAGATATGGTCTTCATCTTGGGACTCAAAAACCATCGGACCCGTTCCCACGGGAGAAATCCCTCCGGCCTCAAAATTTGTCCAATTTTTGTAGGCATAGACATGCGCCGGCAAAATACCGAGCACAAATCCGTCCAGTCGTGTGATATCCGCCGTATCAAATACGAATTGAACCGTCCATTCGTTGACGGCAGTCACGCCGGAAAGCGTTTCGGTTTCGCCGCTGCGATAAGCCGTCACCCCTGAGAGCGCATCGGCAAACGCGCGCAGCGACCCCTCATAATTCGGATCGGCCAGTGCGGTATATGTAAACACCACGTCTTGAGCCGTCAGAGGCGTTCCGTCCTGAAAGCGAATCTCCGGATTTAAATAAAAAGTATACGTCAGTCCGTCTTCACTGATTCGATAGGTCTCCGCAAGCATCGGCTTCAATCGCCCGTCTGCATCGCTTTCAAGCAGGCCTTCAAAAATCATTTCTTCCGCCCAAAGCGATGCCCCCGCATTAGAAAAAAATGGATGAATTGAATCACCCATTACATCCGTTGCCGCAATCAAAATATTATCGCGCATCAGCGCCGCATTCGGCTGCGTTTCCGTCTCGGAAGTCGTCGCCTCAGCCGTTGTCTCGATCGTTTCGGTGGGCGGCGTCTCTTGAACCGTACACGCCGTCAGACCGATGACCCATAAAAAAATTCCCAAAAAAAGCATTACCCGTTTCACGGTACACCTCAACATTTATCCGCTCAATTACTCCTTTGACGGCATCGGAATTACCATGTTTGCAATGGTATAGCGAAGGGCGCCCTCTCTCGGATCGCCTTTGTCTGCCAGAAACTCATCTCTTACTTTTGCAAGGCTGTCATAAAGCGCCTTTGCTTCCGCTTCCGTCAAGTAGTAGTCTGCCGAATAGGAAATTTTCTTTGAAGGTCCTGTCGGCAATTCTTCTACTGAAAGGTAGAAATCTTTTGCAATGGCCTCAAAAAAGGCGATGGCCACTTTATTGATCGTTTGAGACATTTCATCATCCAGTGTCACAGCCGTGCTGTCAATCACGAGTTTGTACGCAACCGGGCAATAGTATTTTTCAACAACACCAAATTTGACGATCTCTTCAATCAACTCCACAATGCCGACTTTTTCCAAAATTTTAATGTGATAATTGACGCGCCCATGGGGTTCCCCCAGTGTTTCTGCAATCTGTTTCGCCGTCTTCGGCTGGTTGTTAAAGGCGTCTAAAATATCCAATCGGTATTGCTGAGAGACCGCTTTTATCTGTTCTAAATCCTTTAAAACAAGAACTTCCTTCATATGATTCCTACCTTGGCTCCCTTTCTATTCAATCATTCCCATTATAATTGTTTCAATGTCCCCCGTCAATAGACCCCCTTATAGGGCCATCACAATGTATGTAATGTCGTCGTTCAGACGATCTTTGGCGCTTTCAATCCGCTCTGCCATCTTTTCATTGATCTCGCGGGCACTCAAATAACGATTTTCAATTAAGAATTCAATCAGTCCATCCAAATCGAAAACGCGGTTTTTTTCATAATCAATCAACCCATCCGTAAAGAAAATAACCTTATCACCGGAAGAAAGAATGATTTTCTCGCTTTGGAATTCCGGAGTATAAAATCCGCTCAATTTACAAATCGGAAAGCCTTGGCTCTTGTCTAAGAACGTATACGTCCCCGCCTGGGTAAACAGAATCGGACTGCAATTCAGCCCGCCCGAGCAATACGTAAGCACCTTCGTGGAAAGATTCAGGGTGGCATAAAAGACGACGATATGCATTTCATCCGGGAAATTCATTAGATTGAATTGTTCGTAAAAATACGTCAGGTTTCGATCGGGACGAATCCCGCGGAATCTCAAAATATTGGGATCATTGGACTTCAAATAATTGCTGCTGAACATCGTCATCAATGCGGCAGAGATGCCGTGTCCGGAAACATCGAGCAAATAGAGGCACACATTATCATCGTCCAACTTATAGAGATCGTAAAAATCACCACTGAGGCGTTCACAGGGAAAATACTCGGATGCAAAGCTGACATCTCGGTAGTTGACCCGTTTGTTCGGGAGCAGTGACTGCTGGATTTTCCGTGCGTATTCCAGTTCATCGATAAATTTTTCGTTGCCCTCTTCCACTTCAATGCTCTTCTTGTCGATGACCTTTTTAAGATGGCGGGCATAGAGATTAAACTGCTTCTGCAAACGCTCCTGCATCTGATCCGGAATGACAAAATTGCTCTGATTCAAATCGTAGAAAAAATAGCCGATTCCTGCGAATTGAATAATTTGATACTGTATATTTGTCGCAGCCGAGTGTGGTGCCAGCGTATAAAAGAGCTGAGCACCGAGAAGTAAAACAAATCCGAAATACAACCCATTGACGCCGGGGCCGCGTTCCTCTCCGGAAAGTTCCAACACATAGACGAGAGTGAGTACATCCGTGATAACATTAACGGCAAATGTCACCCCCGAAATCACAGGAAAAAACAAAACACTCAGGAAAACCTGCAAAACAAAGAGCAGTAAACTTACGGGTAAAAACCACCTGAGTTGCTTGAAAAATCGATCAAGTCGACTATAAAATGCAAACGGAAGGCAACCGAAAATAAAAAGCATTTTTCCGAAACTCATAAAAAAATCGACGAGCCAATCGTATCGTGCATAATCCACAAATAGAATCAGCGCTCCCGCCAGATCGTTTAAAATCATGGCAATCGCAAAAAATGCAATCGGCGCATATCGAGAAGATTTCACCGCGTGGAAATTGTAATAGGCCGCATTTGCTAAAAAGGAGAGTACCGCCATGTTGGCAATAATCGACACAAAGAGGTACCCCATCATCATCCTGTCACTCAGATAGCCAAAAATAATGAAATGATTGACCAATACCCACGCCAACAAAACGACCAAAGTCAATCTATAAGGCTTTATTTTCAAACCGAATTGCTTCATAGATAACCTCCGAATCAAAACCTAACACCGAATTCCGCGATTAAAGGTCAAATCCGCTTCCGCCGATAAACTCTTTCAATATCGAAACACTCGGGACAACATCATCCTCTTCAATGGATCTGAAATATCCCAAAAACTTAATCAGCAATACCGCTTCGCCATATTCGGGTTCATCCGGGGTTATGGCCTCTAAAAGCGGCAGTGCATGTTTCTTCAAAACAGACAGCTCATAGAGCAAAGCGGAATTAAACACATCATCCGCCTCTTCTTGGAAGGGAAAGATATTGCGTTCCTCGCCGCGGCGAACCGATCCCCACATGCCAATGGTGCGTTTTGCCGAATGCCCCCTGAACTGATTGTCTCTGACAATGCGTCTAAGTAGGCGCGAATGCGTCGTCGGAATGCGATTGTGCGCATCGATATTGAGCTGTGTCAATGCGCTGACGTAAATTTTAAATTTATCCCTTTTAAAAATATCCTTGGTCAGCAAATCGTTCAATCCGTGAATGCCCTCGATGATAATCGGCTGATTTTCGGAAATTTGCACCGGTCGATTGCGATAGGTGCGCTTGCCCGTTTGAAAATCGAACACCGGTAAATCCACAGGGTTTCCGTCAAGCAAGTCGTTCAGGTTTTTATTGAATAAATCCACATCTACTGCTGCAAGCGATTCAAAATCATAGTCGCCGTTTTCATCTCTCGGGGTCAGGTGGCGATCCACAAAATAATTGTCCGTAGAGAGTGTAATCGGCTGTAATCCATTGACTTTGAGCTGTGTGCGCAGGCGATTGGCAAACGTCGTCTTCCCCGATGAAGACGGCCCGGCAATCAAAATAACGCGCTTCTTCTTCGCCGTAATGCGATCCGCAATATAAGCAATTTTTTTCTCGTGAAGCGCCTCCGCCATTTGCACCAATTCCCGATAAGAACCGTCTTCTACGTGGCTGTTCAGGTTACTGACGAATCCGACATCCATCAGTCTGGCCCACTCATCCGCCTCTTTAAAAACATCAAAGAGTTTCGGCGATTCGATGAATTCCGGCAATCCGCTTGGAGAATCCGCGGTCGGATGGCGCAAGACAATGCCGTCACCGTATTTCAGCAAATCAAAATATTGAATATACCGTGTACTCGGCACCATGTACCCATAAAAATAGTCGTAGACGCCGTCACATTCATAGAGATTGACCGTCTCTTCGTTTCTATATTTAAGCAATTCAAGCTTTGACGTCATATTCTGTGCTTCAAACATGCGCGCCGCTTCCTCACGGGTCATGACACACTTTTGGAAGGGCACATCGCGTGCCACCAGTGCACGCATCTCGTCGGCAATCGCCGCATAGTCATTGTGATTCAGGCGTTTTTCACAGGTGAATTCACAATAGAGCCCTTTGCTCAACGAATTTTCGACATAAACTTTAATACCGGGAAATCGCTTCATGGCAGAGTGAATCATAATAAAGGACAAACCCCTTTGATAAATGCGAATGCCGTCGGGATGGCGCAAATCGATCATTTCGACCTCACACGGCCGCTCAATCGGCTGATTCAGCTCTTTTAAAATATTGCCGCATTTTACCGCTACAATGGGCGCATCGTCCTTTGGCTGAATGCGTGAAGCAAGGGCCTCATAATCACTGCCTTCCTCTACTGAAAATACGCCGTATCCCTTTACAGTCAATTCTATCATGATTCCTCCTAAACGGTCTGTTCGGCCTTTTATTGGTGTGGTTGATCTCTGTCAAAAAGATTGAGAATAATGCAGTTGATTTTCGAATACTTATAGGGTTCATCCCGCGTCCCCAAAATACGCATGCACGCCTTGAAATCTTCCAAAACCGCATACGGGTCACCATAAGCCCTTAAAATATCCGGCAATCCCACGCCACGGAATCCGTGTCCGATGGGGGATTCATGTCTGAGCTGAATCAATCGATCCATTTCACGGGAATTCATTCGGCTGATAATTTGCTCAAACCGCTGGTCATTTCCGTGAAATTTATCAAAATAGACATTCAACGCGCGAATTAAGTTGGCATTATAAATATGATAATGCTTTCTGAGCGTCTTCATAATTTCGTTTTTTTCCATATAGCGGACATGTTGCTTTTCATGCCCCTGCGTCTTGATAAACATATACTTGTAAACCGCTTCTTTAAAGCGATAGACACGCCCCAGAAAATCAATGTACTCTTCGTTGACAATTTGGAACATGATATTTTCCAGCAGTTCCAGCATCATTTCTTCCGGAACGCCCTTTTTTAGTGCCTCCAGTCGCGGGAACATCAATTGAAAAGCCTCATCGGACGGTGGAAGTTGCTTCAAAATTGCCCATGCGCTTTCAAAGTCAAAATTGACGGCACAGCGGCATGCATCCGTTACAATGCCCGCATCGGTTTGATCCATGCCGTTGGTGCGAAGTACTTCCATGGCACCGCCGTAATCATAGCGTTCAATCAGTTTTTGAAAAACGTCTCTCATGATGTTTTGCTCCCATTTTCCGCCATAAATGCTTCGATCTCTTTCGAAGGCGCTTCAAAAGTCTTTCCCTCAATGATCAGCTTCCCGCTGTGCAAAAGCTGACTGTTGATAGACCCGACGCGCCTGCCGCCATATTTAAGATCCCCCACAATCGGGTGATCAATCCACTGCATGCTCGCACGAATCTGGTGACTGCGCCCTGTGATCAGTTTGATTTCCATAAGCGTAAACCCACCGAAAACGCGTATCGGGCGATACAGTGTGTGGCAATATTTCGAACTGTCTTCCGCATGGCGAATCAACTTCACTTTGTTGGCCGCCTCATCTTTGATTAGATAGCCCACCACCTCACCCGGCTTTTTCACGACACCGTGAACCACACATTGATAATATTTCTCAACTTCTCGACTACGCATCAGCTCATTGTAATGCTTCAGCGCCTCATAAGTCTTTGCAAACAAGACAATGCCGCTGGTGTTTTTGTCCAGACGATGCACCGGGGACGGCTTGAAGGTACTGGTGCACAAATTTTTTAAATAAAATTGAACGCGTGTGGCAAGCGTGTTTTTGTATTCGGTTTTGTCAGGATGTGTCAACAGTCCTTTCGGCTTGTTGACGACCAAGAGCGCATCGTCTTCATAGACGATGTCGAGTCCGAGTGCATCGGGGACAACGGTCCTTACCGGCTTAATCATCGCCTCTATGCTCTCATCACTGAGAAAGATCTCCAGCTGATCGCCGCGCTTTAAAAAATAGTCTTCTTTGACTCGGACGCCGTTTACTTTAAAGACTTTTTTACGAATCAGTTTATAGAGATTGCCACGTGTCGTGTTGTTAAAATATTTGAGTAGAAAGCGGTCAATCCGTTGTTCCGCTTCGTTTTCCGTTATTTCAAGCTGTCTCATGAAAGCTCCTTTTTGACGATTCAAATGAATCCGAATTTTACAATCAATAGGCCACGGTCATCACGCAATAATCCGCCCGGCACACATAGCCCAGTTTTTCATAGACGGACCGTGCTTCTACATTGCGCTTTTCCACAAACAGCATCGGCGTCTTGCCTCTGTCCAGCGCCGTCTTCGTGAGCGCTTCCGACACATGGGCACCCAGCCCTTGCCTGCGATAGCTTTTCACCGTGTAAATACCGCCCACAATGGCTGTTTCGGCGGTTTCTTCTTCAATCAGTCCCTGCGCAACCGGACTGCCGTCTTTCAGTACGATCAAGTAACTGCCCTCTTCCAGGAGCTGTTGGTTGCGTTTCAAAATATCATTGACCGATTGGCGTTGCCTGCCGAATGCGGTCTCCACATCTAAGAAAAATTGTGGGGAATGCCCTGACAAAATACCTGCACCGCTTCCGAGTCCCAACAGCTCAAATCCCGCTTGAGACAACATGGTTTCGACAGCGGTGTTCTCCGGGATCACGTTTCCCGCATGTTCCCCTTCGTAAACCATCAAAGAAACATCCGCTTCACGAATGTCTGAAAAACTGCGGCATAGAATCCGGTAAAGTCCGTCAGTCACATGCTTTTCCCCTTTGATAAACTGGGGTTTGTAATGCCTCACCGCACGCAAGAGATCCATATTCCGAAGCACGCGATCATCGCTGTAATGAAACAAAAGCGAATTTTTATTGCTGAAATAGAACAGGCCGAGCAATTGCCCTTCATCGAAAAAGCCATAAAAAGTCCCGGGCACATCGCCTTCGGAAAGCCACTCGGCGGGTTTTCTCAAATAGACGGTCTCAAAAAAATGTTGTGCCATATAGTATTTGATTTCCGGTAAATGTTTCTGCTGTAATGAATATAACATTTTGCACCTCACAAAAAAATTGTAACATGAAAATAATCTGTTTGAAAGGAACAATGCTTTGAGATTCCCTTAATTTGTGATATTCTTATTTTGTGAGATTTTTTGTTTTTAATTTTTACTGTTGTTGCCGGAGGAATCAATGTTTGAAAAACTAAAAGATTTTTTTTATGATATAAGCGATATCGTGTTATCCTTGGTTATTATTGCTCTGATTTTCTATGCCGTGTCGTGGAAAATTTCGTCGACGCTCAGCGTAGACCTCAGCAGCGGCGAAACCCAGACCGAAGAAGTCGTCGTCACCACAGAACCCACTACGGAACCGTTTACGGCAACCGGCGACGGGCAGGATCCGACGGATGCCACCGGCGATTCCGAGACGACATCAGAAGCAGAAGCAACCACTGCTCCCCCTACGGAATCCACCACCCAAGCCACTACGGGAACACTTGTCCTTCAGGACTTCGTCGTTGACGCAGGTGCTACCGGGTACAGCATCGGTGAAGACCTCAAAGCCGAGGGCTATATCGATGACGTCAACGCGTTTATTCGCCGCCTGACAGAACTGGGATACGACAGCAAGTTGCGCGCCGGGACATTCCGGTTGAGCACGAGTGATGATCTCGATACCATCATCCGCATCTTGAGCGGTCAAAAACGATAGTTTGGATTCATGGCAGTCCGGAATCACGGCAGCTCAGAATCGTAGCAGCTCAGAATCGCAATAGCTCATATTTAATCATTCAGAATTTTAAAAGGCAGGAATCTCCTGCCTTTTTTTATTTCAGAAGCGCTTCCAAAAGCGCCATTTCTTCTTCTGTCAAAGGTCTGCTCTCACCCGGCACAAGGGCGGGATCGAGTAAAATCGGCCCCATGCTGAGCCGTTTGAGTGCCGTCACCTGATTATCGACCGCCTCAAACATGCGCTTCACCTGATGAAATTTGCCTTCATACACGACGACTTCCGCCACGTCTTCGGAAATGGCGGTCAGTTCTGCCGGCAGACAATGCGTCCCGTCTTTCAGGTCAATTCCGGCACGAAATGCCTCGATATCCCCGTCTGAAATCCCCTTTTCCAAAACGGCTCGATATCGCTTGGGAACATGGTGTTTCGGTGATAAGAGACGATGCGTCAAATCGCCGTCGTTGGTCAAAATTAAAAGCCCTTCCGTGTCGATGTCAAGCCGGCCGACCGGGAACGGATTTAAAGCTTTGTAGGCATCATCGATCAAGTCGATGACCGTTTGATGCCGATCGTCTTCCGTCGCGGAAATGACGCCTTGAGGCTTATTTAGCATCAGGTAGATATAACGCACATAGGCGATGCGTTCCCCTTGATAGCAAACCGCATCTTCTTCCACATCCACTTTTTCCTTTCCCGTCACTGCGCGCTTGCCGTTGACAGTCACCCAGCCGCGCTTCAGTGCATTTCTCATCTCGCTTCGCGAGCCCTTGCCCATATTGGAAAGCAGCTTATCCAGCCGCATCTTTTCGCCCATTGTTTTCTCCCGAATTCCGTCTTTATTTATTTTCGCTTGAAATCACTATAAAATCCGCCAAGAGGCCGGATAGAGGTTTTTGAGCATGCCCCCGCTGATCTTTGCCCATCCCACCGGAAAACCGTCCGTACAGACCAGGTGCAGTCCTTCGGTCTCTGTCTCCACCTGAAGCGTCTCGCATTTTAGATAGCGATCGATGGCCTCTCCGTCAGACGGCAGATCCAGTATCGGTTCAAAATCTTCCCGCTTGAGGTAAATGGCCAGCGCCTGACTCGGAACAAAGCGATCATTTTTCAGGTGCCCGACGAGCAGCCCTTCCCGAATGACTTTGAGCCCCTTAAGAGGCAACCGGTATTTCGGGCGCAAGAAAACGCGGTCGTGATCGACTTCATAAAATCCTTTTAAGCGATCGCTTTTAAGGTGTGTTTCAATGAATTCACGCACGGATTCCGGCGGTTGGTTTTCACCGTACGGCACCGGTTTTCCGGGCTGTTCCCCCTCTTCCGAGCGCACAAAACTGCCGAGAAAATGTCCTTCTCCTTCATGGCGGTGCGGCCAGATGCGCGCCCGGTTGCCCTCGACGGCAATCACGCCGAGTTCGATGGCATTCGGTGAGAAGTGCAGGGTATCTTCGATGTATTCCGCCTGCATTTCATTTTCTTCCGGTGCAAAGGTACAGGTGGAGTATACGAGCTTCCCGCCGGATTTGACAACTTCGGCAGAAGCGTCCAGTATTTCGCGCTGAAGGTCATGGCAAGCCGGAGGGCCATAGCGTTCCCAAGATTTCATGGCCTTGGCGTCTTTTTTAAACATCCCTTCGCCCGAGCATGGCGCATCTATCAACAGGGCGTCTACCATACCTTCCAAGTTCTTGGCAATGCGTTCCGGTGAATCGTTGAGTACAATCGCATTGCGCAGTCCGAATTTTTCGACATTCCGAAGAACGGCTTTGATGCGTTTTTCACTGATGTCATTCGATATCAGAACACCGTCATCGTGTATGGCAGAAGCGATCTGTGTGGACTTTCCTCCCGGTGCGGCACAGAGATCAAGACAAACCCCACCCGCCGGCGGCGCAAGCGCCGCCACGGGGGCCATCGCAGACGGCTCCTGGATGTAATACAGCCCCGCATAATAATAGGGATGCTTCGTCACGGTCTTGCCGTTCACCGTTTCCTCCGCATCGTAATAGAAGCCGTCCGATGCCCACGGCACAGGGCGAAGCGTGTATGGGAACTGTTTGACGAATGCCTCCGGCGTCATTTTCAGGGTATTCACTCTGAGCCCTGTGCGCGGCGGGTTATCGTATGCACGTTCAAACGCTTCGTAATCCGCACCGAGTGTCTTCTTCATCCGTTCTTCAAAAGCTTTCGGAAATTTCATCGTATCAGCAACTCCTTGTTTTATGACAATCCCGGATCACCCCCGACCGGAATTTTTATATTTTGACTGGAAAATTATTTCGGTATGTTTTATAATAGCATATGTAGTAGGCCTATGTTAATACCCTTGTCATCGGGATTGCACTTAATCCAATATAAAAAAGGAGTGATTACAGTGCCATTAGTGACTACTAAAGAAATGTTTAAGAAGGCTTATGAAGGCGGTTACGCCGTAGGCGCCTTCAATGTCAACAACATGGAGATCATTCAAGGGATTGTCAAAGCTGCGTCTGAGACAAAATCACCTTTGATTTTACAGGTATCGGCAGGTGCACGTAAATACGCCAGCCCGATTTACCTTAAAAAATTGGTGGAAGCGGCTGTTGCTGAAAACCCGGATCTCGACATTGCACTTCACCTCGATCATGGTGAAGATTTTGAAATCTGCAAATCGTGTATCGATGACGGATTTACGTCTGTCATGGTTGACGGTTCGCATCTTCCTTACGAAGAAAACATTGCGCTCACGAAAAAAGTCGTTGAGTACGCACATGCACGCGGCGTTGTCGTTGAAGCAGAACTGGGCAGACTTGCCGGCGTTGAAGACAATGTCAACGTTTCCAAAGAAGATTCTTCTTACACCGACCCGGATCAAGCCGTTGATTTCGTAAAACGCACCGGGTGCGATTCACTTGCCATTGCCATCGGTACAAGCCACGGCGCTTACAAATTCGCCGCAGATTCAGATCCGAAGCTGGACATTGAACGTCTGAAAGTCATTTCAGGCCTTCTTCCGGAATTCCCGCTCGTTCTGCACGGCGCTTCTTCCGTTATCCCTGAATACGTCGCTATGTGCAACGAATTCGGCGGAAAACTGAAAGACGCAAAAGGCTGTCCCGAACCGATGCTTCGTGAAGCCGCTCAGTACGGTATCTGCAAAATCAATATTGATTCCGACCTTCGCCTTGCGATGACCGGCGTCATCCGTAAAAGTTTTGCCGAAAATCCGGAAAACTTCGACCCGCGTAAATACCTGGGGCCTGCCAGAGATGCCATTTACGGCATGGTTAAGCACAAGATCGTAAACGTGCTCGGCTGCAATCAAAACAAATAAAAAATGCTGATCAAAAAGGGTGTCCGATTGTATCGGGACACCCTTTTTATCTGTTCAAACCCGCACGCTGTCATGCGGAATTTTATTCACCTTATTGAGGCTTCTCTATCGTTTCTCCGGTGCCGGATAGTCCACGCCAAACGTTTCAACCGTCGCATGTTCAATGCGTTGCTCATCCACCGGTCTGTCTCCCCAGCCTGTGCGCACTTCGGCGATCTCGTTGACGACATCCTGACCTTCGATCACGCGGCCGAATGCGGCGTATTGACCATCCAAATGCGGAGAATCTTCATGCATGATGAAGAACTGACTCCCCGCAGAATCCGGATTTTGCGCTCTTGCCATAGAAATGACTCCGGCCGTATGTTTTAAAGTGTTGTTAAATCCGTTGGATTTAAACTCGCCCTTTATGCCGTATCCCGGGCCGCCCATTCCGGAACCTTCCGGGCATCCGCCCTGAATCATAAACCCTTTAATGACGCGATGAAAAATCAAGCCGTCATAAAATCCGGATTTGACCAAGCTGATAAAGTTATTGACGGTGTTCGGTGCCACATCCGGGTAAAGTTCCAATTTAACCGTTTTTCCGGACGCCAGTTCCAAGGTAACAATCGGGTTTTGACTCATATCGATTTCCTCCACTAAATTATCCATTTTTGACCCTTCAGAGGTCTCTATTTTTCGGCTGTCGCCGATTGGCGCTCCACAAATATTTCGAGCCCTTCTTCTTCAAAAAGACGGTTGATCAAATCCCACGCGTCATACTTCCCGGAACGATTGTCCGATGAAAGCAAAACAAGCGGCGCTTCGGGGGGCATTTCAAGGGTTTTACGAATCACTTTAACCTGTGCCGCACATTGAGATCGGCTCAATTTATCGGCCTTCGTCGCAAAGACAATGCCGCGGAAGCCGAAGCTTCTGATCCAGTCGTACATTTCCCGGTCTTCCCCGGTGGGCTTATGTCGAATGTCAACGAGCTGAAACACTTCGAGAAGGTTTTCCCGCTGTGTCAGATACGTCTCAATGATCTTGCCCCAGCTGGCTTTCTGCGCTTTAGAGACTTTTGCAAATCCATATCCGGGCAAATCGACAAATCGAAACAGCCCGTCGATATCATAAAAATTCACAAGTTGGGTTTTCCCGGGCGTAGAACTGGTCTTTGCCAGTCCCTTTCGGTTGAGTAACATATTGATCAACGATGACTTACCGACGTTGGAACGTCCGGCGAAAGCCAGTTCCGGCAAATCACTCTCCGGGTACTGGCTCTTTGTCACCGCGCTGATCATAAAACGACTTTGTTTAATCTTCATGGCGCTCTCCGGCATCTGTCTTCGGCGCTTCTTCCGCTTTGGTGCGGCGCGTGCGCTTTACAGGCGTCTTTCCCGGTTTCATAAGTGCATGACTCAAAACTTCATCCATAGTCTTGACCGGTATAAATTCAATTTCCTTTTTAACCGTCTCAGGAATGTCTTCCAGGTCTTTGATGTTGTCATGTGGGAATAAAATCTTTTTGATGCCGGCGCGTTTCGCCGCCAAAGATTTTTCTTTGAACCCACCGATCGGAAGCACGCGGCCCCTAAGTGTAATTTCACCCGTCATGGCGACGAATCGATCGACAGGAACCTGTGCAAGAGCGGAAATCATGGCTGTCGCCATTGTAATCCCCGCAGAAGGACCGTCTTTCGGGATTGCCCCTTCCGGAATGTGCACGTGAATATCCGTCGTCTCATAGAAGTCTTCGGGAATGCCGTATTCGGAAGCAATCGTTCGAATAAACGAAAACCCCGCCTGTGCGGATTCTTTCATGACATCGCCGAGTTGCCCGGTGAGCTGGAGTTTCCCCTTGCCCTTCATCGTGTTGACTTCAATGGACAGGGTATCCCCGCCGACAGCCGTCCAAGCCAGGCCTGTCACAATGCCGATCTGATCGGTTTCCGCGATCAAATCATAGTGATAACGGCTCTTGCCAAGGTACTTTTCAATGTTTTTATCCGTAATGCGAACGCTCTTCGCTTCGCCCTTTGAAATGCGAACCGCCGCTTTTCTGCACACATCCGCTAATTTTCTTTCCAGTTCCCGTACACCCGACTCACGCGTGTATTTTCGAACGACTTCCAAAATCGCTTCATCCGAAATGGAGAGTTGCGCCTTTTTCAAGCCGTGCTCCGCCACTTTTTTCGGGACGAGGTAACGTCGCGCGATATTGAGTTTTTCAAATTCGGTATACCCGGAAACTTCAATCACTTCCATACGATCGAGCAACGGTCTCGGAATGGTGCTGAGCGTATTGGCCGTCGTAATGAACAGCACTTTCGAAAGGTCAAAAGGCACTTCCAAATAGTGATCCGTAAATTCTTTGTTTTGTTCCGGGTCCAGGACTTCAAGCAGTGCCGAAGCCGGGTCGCCTCTGAAATCGCTGGACAGTTTGTCGATTTCGTCAAAGAGGAAGACCGGATTCTTGGTTCCGGCTTCTTTGATGCCGTTGACAATACGTCCCGGAATCGCACCGATGTACGTTCTTCGGTGTCCTCTGATCTCCGCTTCGTCTCGAACGCCACCCAGTGACATGCGCACGAATTCTCTGCCGAGTGATCGCGCAATCGACTTGGCAATGGAAGTTTTACCGACGCCCGGAGGGCCTACGAGGCAAATGATCGGGCCTTTCATGCTCTTGGTCAAGTCGCGAACCGCCAAATATTCAATGACGCGTTCTTTGACGGTTTCAAGACCGTAGTGGTCTTCATCCAAATAACTTTGCGCCTTGTTCAAGTCGATTTCGTCCTTGGTTTCTTTGCGCCATGGCAAATCCAAGATCCAAGTCACGTAGTTTCGAATGACGCCACTCTCTGCAGAAGACAGTGACAATCGCGCGTATCGATCGATTTCGCTCGATACCTTTTTATCGATTTTTTTCGGCAGTTTAAGTTTTTTCAGACGCTTGCGCATGTCTTCTATCTCATCTTCCTGCGCATCTTCTTCGCCGAGTTCATCGCGAATGGCTTTGATCTGCTCTCTCAAATAGTATTCTTTTTGTGATTTGTTGATTTGGCTCTTCACTTTATCGTTGATGTTCTTTTCAACTTCAAGAATTTCAACTTCCGTGAGCAAGAGTTTCAGCAGGCGTTCAAGACGTTCTTTGACTTCAACCGCTTCAATGAGTTCTTGTTTTTGCTCCGTCTTAAGCGTGAGCTGAGCCGCGATAATATCCGCAAGGCGCCCAGGTTCTTCAATGGCCGTAACAGAAAGAATGACATCCGGGCTCACGCGATTGCTGATTCCTATATATTTTTCAAACGCACCGATACAGCTTCGCATCAGCGCTCTGCTTTCCCGATCTACCGTGGTGTCGTCGGTGTAAGTCTTGACATCCACTCTGAAATAAGGCGTTTCTTCGACAATCGTATCAACCTCTGCACGCTGAATACCTTCCACCAAAACACGAATGGCGTCTCCCGGAAGTTTCAGCATCTGCTTGATTTTACAAACCGTACCTACTTTATAAAAATCGGATTGTCCCGGAGAGTCAATGTCAATGTCAAACTGCGTTGTCAAAAAGATACGTTGGTCCTTAGCCATGGCCGCTTCCAATGCTTTGATGGATTTTTTTCGGCCCACATCAAAATGGAGCACCATGTAAGGAAAAATGGACAGACCCCGCAACGGAATCAAAGGCATGTTGACTATTTTATTCTCATTTTCCATACCATCACCTCTTATCTTGTGATTCTACATCTCTCAATTCTACATCTTGTGATTTTACATCTTTCGATTTTACATCTTTCGATTCTACATCTCTCGATACTGAAATGGTCTACAAATGCGGCTAAGTCTATTATAACCGTTTTTGAAAGTATCAAACGAAAAAACGAGCTCGCGCTCGTTTTGTCTTCGCTTTAAAAAGCTACCGGGATGTTACCCCTGGATCTAAGAAACGCTTTCTTTGTGTCCATCGGCTCCCTTGCCGGATTCTTTTTTTGCCTCAGCCAATACCAAAGTTGGCATCTGATTTTTTCGAATGGTATCCTTTGTCACAATGCACTTCTTGATGTCATCTCTCGAAGGAATCTCATACATGATATCCATCATGATGTTTTCAAGAATCGAACGGAGTCCGCGTGCACCTGTCTTGCGGTCAATCGCCATTCTGGCAACTTCCACAAGGGCTTCATCGTCAAATTCGAGCTCCACATCGTCCAGCTTAAGCATCTTTTGATACTGCTTGACAATGGCGTTTTTCGGCTCTTTCAGGATGCGAACCAGCGCTTCTTGGTCGAGTTCGTGCAGTGAAACGACCACCGGAAGTCTGCCGACAAACTCGGGAATCAACCCATATTTGAGCAAATCTTTCGGTTCAATCTTTTCAAGCAGCTCACCGACCGGCGTATTCTTTTTACTTTGAACGGAAGCGCCGAATCCCAACGCCTTTTCACCGATTCGGGCATTGATGATGGATTCCATGCCATCAAAAGCCCCACCGCAAATGAA
The DNA here is from genome assembly GCA_030445805.1 of Clostridiales bacterium. Taxonomy (GTDB): domain Bacteria; phylum Bacillota; class Clostridia; order Peptostreptococcales; family Acidaminobacteraceae; genus JASUTA01. Next base: position 33,643 of record JASUTA010000001.1, on the reverse strand, counting down.
CAGAATGTTAGATGTGTCCACTTGGAGGAATTCTTGATGCGGATGCTTTCTGCCGCCTTGAGGCGGAACATTGGCAACCGTTCCTTCGATGATTTTGAGAAGTGCCTGTTGAACCCCTTCACCCGAGACATCTCTCGTGATCGACGGGTTCTCGGATTTACGTGTAATTTTGTCAATTTCATCGATATAAATAATGCCCTTTTGTGCGCGTTCAATGTCGTAATCTGCCGATTGAACGAGCTTGAGCACAATGTTTTCAACGTCTTCACCGACGTACCCGGCTTCTGTGAGCGCCGTGGCATCCGCTATGGCAAACGGCACATCCAAGATGCGCGCAAGCGTCTGCGCTAGCAAAGTTTTTCCTGACCCTGTCGGGCCTATGAGGAGAATGTTACTCTTTTGCAGTTCCACTTCGTCGTCGCCGGCTTCGGTCTGTATGCGTTTGTAGTGATTGTACATGGCGACAGAGAGCGCTTTTTTAGCGTGTTCCTGTCCGATGACGTAACTGTCGAGAATGGCTTTGATTTCAGCCGGTTTCGGCAGTTTGTCCATCGACCACTCTTCCTCTTCAACGCGCTTGTAGATTGAGAGTTCCTCTTCTAAAATCTCGTTGCAGAGTTCGATACACTCATCACATATATATACATTCGGACCTGCGATCAGCCGCTTGACTTGTTCTTGATTTTTTCCGCAAAAGGAACATTTCAAAGTCGGTTTATCCATTCCATACCTCTTTCTATTTCCGGAGAACAATCCGTCACGGAGTTCTCTGTCTGAATACGCTGTCAATCAATCCGTATTCAACCGCTTCATCTGCCGTCATGAAAAAGTCTCTGTCGGTATCTTTTTCAATTTGTTTGATGCTCTTTCCGGTTTTTTCACTTAAAATACGATTCATTTCACGACGCGTTTTTAAAATGCGTTCTGCTTGAATTTTGATGTCGGATGCTTGGCCGCGTGCGCCGCCGAGCGGTTGGTGAATCATAATCTCCGCATTCGGAAGCGCATAGCGTTTGCCCTGCGTTCCCGCTGCGAGCAAAAATGCGCCCATACTTGCGGCGAGGCCGACACAAATGGTGGATACATCCGGTTTGATGTATGTCATCGTATCAAAAATAGCCATCCCTGCGGTAATGGAACCGCCCGGGCTGTTGATGTAAATGCTGATGTCTTTATCCGGATCTTCCGCTTCGAGGAAAAGGAGTTGCGCCACGACTAAATTGGCCATGTGATCCTCTATTTCGCCGCCTATGAAGATGATTCGATCCTTTAAAAGTCTGGAATAAATGTCATATGAGCGTTCCCCTTTGCTGGTCTGCTCGATGACGTAAGGCACATATGCCATGGTGACACCTCCTAAAATTTCGCGTGTTCTACCAAGAAATTAATCGCTTTTTGAGATTGGAGACTGTTTTTGAGATATTCAAAATTATCTCTTTCAAAAATTTTCTTAATGTCTTCTACAGGACGATCTTGAGACGTCGCAATTTTTTCGATTTCCGCATCGACGTCTTCATCGGTTACTTCAATGTTTTCAATTTTAATTAATTTTTCAATGACCAAGTTGCTCTTAACGCGTTTAACGGCATCTTCATGCATTTGTGATTTAAGCGCATCCAAGTCTCCGCCGGTAAATTTAACGTATTGATCCAATGAAAGGCCTTGATATCTGAGTTGTTGGTCAAAGTCGTTCAACATGGCATCGACTTCTGCTTCCACCATTTTTTCAGGAATATCCACCTTGATGAGTTCAATGGCTTTTTCAATGACTTTTTCTCTTTGTTCAGACTCAGCCGTTTCTTTAAGAGATGCTTCAAGGTCTTCGCGAATGCTCGCTTTGTATTCATCAAGCGTATCGAATTCTGAAACGTCTTTTGCAAATTCATCATCAATTTCAGGCAATTCTTTGATTTTAATGCCGTTGATTTTTACATAGAATTTTGCCGCTTTTCCCGCGAGGTCTTCCGAATGATAGGTTTCGGGGAAAGTCACGTCGACTTCTACTTCGCTTCCGATAGAAGCGCCGATGAGTTGTTCTTCAAATCCCGGGATGAATTTTCCGGAACCGATGACGAGTTCTTGATGATCAGCTGTTCCGCCTTCAAATTGCTCATCGCCGACAAAGCCTTTGTAATCGATAAGAACCGTATCGCCATCCGCTACCGGTCGATCGATGACATTGACAAGGCGCGCATTCATTTCTTGCGCTTCTTTGAGGGTATGTTCTACCATTTCATCCGTTACTTCTGTGCTGACCTTTTCAACTTCGAGACCTTTATAGCCTTCGAGTTCAAATTCAGGCGTCGTTGTAATCACTGCCGCAAAAACCAAATCTTTGTCTTTGTCGATTTCCATAATATCGATGTCAGGGCGTGCAACCGGCTCAATTTTCAATTCGTCGAGAACTTTTTCGTAATATTCCGGAAGCAAATCGTTGATGGCATCTTCATAAAAAACGCCTTCTCCGTAATGCTTTTCGATGATGTTTTTCGGCACTTTTCCTTTTCTGAATCCGGGAACTGAAAATTTTCCCTTGTTTTTGTTGTATGCCGCGGTAACAGCTTTTTTAAACGCTTCGTTCGGCACCGTAATTTTTACGGTCATTTCACCGTTTTCTTTTTTCAAAATTTCATAATTCATCGTAGAAGGCCTCCCAACTATTTTTACCGGCATCGGCCGGTGTTTTCCTCTTTTAAATGGCTCTATCCTGCTGTATTCAAGCTTATTAACCCATTAATCGTACCGTATTTGATGAAAAAAGTAAAGATAGAGACAGAAAATCATTATAATTATACCGTAATAGAACCAATTAACAACCCTTTATTGAAAATTTCATGTCTATGTTATAAACTATTCATAGTCTCTTTACATTTTCTAGAAATTTGGAGTCCTCATGAAATTAACCGAAGGGCAGTTGACTGCCTCTCATCATTATACAGGTCCCGCACTGACGCTGGCCATTCCGGGTAGCGGAAAAACGACACTACTGCTTCACCGGCTTCAGTCTTTAAACGACATTCACGGTATCGGCGGAGAGCAAATCCTTACACTCACTTTTTCAAAAGCATCCGCCGAAGACATGGCCTCCCGATGTGAGGCGCTTTTCGGTGCATCACCGTACGCCTTTATGACCATTCATCGCTTCTCCTATGGTCTCTTTAGGCAGTGGCTCAAAGCCTCCGGCAAGCAAATGCGGCTTCTCGAAAGCGGGAAGGAACGCTTTGCGCTTTTCTCCAATCTATATACCGCGCATTACCACCTTCCGATGAGTGAAGACGATTATGAAGCGCTTCAAGCGGAAATCGGACTGATCTACAATCTAAGACTCACGCGTGCCGATTACCGCGCCGATCGCTTTCAATTCGACAAAATATTTGACATCGCTTCCGATTACCACCGTCTGAAACGCAAAAATGGGCTCTATGATTTCGATGATATGCTCCTTTATGCGCTCCGCCTCCTCGACGGGAATCCGCGTTTGGTGCAGAGCATTCAGCGCCGTTATCCTTTTATTCAGGTCGATGAAGCGCAGGATACCTCTAAACTTCAGTTTGAATTGATCGAGCGCTTGATCGGCCCGGAGAAAAATCTGTTTCTCGTCGCGGACGACGACCAGTCCATTTACGGCTTTCGAGGCGCGTATCCCGATTATCTGCTAAACTTCGGAAAAAAATTCCCCGATGCGGCTTTTTACTATTTATCGGAAAACTTTCGCTCGGGTGCGCCTTTGATTCGTTCCGCCGAACACATCATCGGCGAGAATGAAAAGCGCTTTAAGAAGCCGATGAAAGCCGCCAATGCCGGCGGAATCCCGCCGGAAGTGAAGTATTTTGACGATTTGACGGCACGCAATGCCTATCTGCTTCAAACCCTCAAGGAAAACATTCATCCTGAAGAGACAGTTGCGAAAGAAACTGACGCTGACCCCTCTCTTGCGATTCTCTACCGAAATCGCATGTCTGCGCTCTCCGTCGTGGATAGCCTGCTTCAAAACGGCATTGAATTCAAAATAAAGGATCCACCCATCGGCGAATTGTCCCATTGGATTTTGAAAGACATTCTCGCCTTTATGACGTTGGCCATGATTCCTCAAGACCGAGATAGCTTAGAACGCATTGCCTATAAAATGAATGCTTTTATTTCAAAAGAAATGCTGACCTATGTCCAAACGACACAGGTCAGTCGAAGTGTATTCGATGTGCTCGTTGAAATTCCCTTTCTCAAGGACTTTCAAACCCGCACCCAGGAATCCGTCCGCAATAAATTTGAAGCCCTTGCCCGGCTCCGCCCCTATGATGCCATTCATTTCATTGAAACGGATCTCGGGTATTTAGATTACGTTCAGCACAATGCCCAGCGTCTCGGCATTTCCATGCAGTTTGCACGCACGCGCCTCGATGCTTATAAGGCCATCGCAAAACCGCTCAAGAGCGGACTGGATTTTATTGAACGCATCGATGTCCTCAGCACGGCCATGACGTCTATTCAACGCACAGGGGATGCCCCGCTGACGCTTTCCACCATTCACGGCGTCAAAGGACTTGAATTCGATTCTGTTTTCTTGATTGATGTCAATACCGGCGTTTTTCCGGGACCGAGATCGGATTCCGGCGATGCCCTCGAGGAGGAGCGCCGACTTTTTTATGTCGCCCTTACCCGCGCTCGACACCGCTTCGAGCTGCTTCACATCCATTTTGTCTGCGGTGCGTTTAACGGTGACTCAAGATTCATCGAAGAACTCATCCGGGTCGAGCACCCTGCGGATGATCTCGGCTGAAAATCCGCGGCCCGATAAAAAGGCATAAAGTTTGCGCTGAATTTTCATTCGGTACAGTCGATCTTCTGCGTATTGCGTTCGATCGACGGACAGCGTTTCAACTTTTCTCTTAAGGATGTCACTTGCCGCCGCCTCTTCAGAAAGAACTTCCCGCTCTTCTTCGAGAAGGGCATACGCCCCAGAAATTGCAGAATCGGCAACGCCTTTTCGCTTCAGTTCCGTTTCAATGCGCCATTTTCCGAATCGCCTTTGTTTGGCGCGAATATAGTTTTCGGCATAAACCGTATCATCCACGTATTTGAGGGCTTCCATTTCTCTTACGATCGCCCGGGCCATTTCCTCGGGAGCCCCTTTTTCAATCAGTTTTTCTCTGAGCTCTGAGCGCGTTCTCATTCGATAGCTCAATAAGTTCATGGCGCTTAAGCGCCATTTTTCTTGCATTTTTTCGTATGATTCCGAATCGAATGTCGATTCCTTTTCCTGCATGATTTTATCTCCCCGCTCATCGGTTAAAAAAATACCGGCGCCGATTCAGCGTCGATATTTTTTATTTTCTATCGTAATTTCAATATAGTCGATATCAATTTTATTGCCGGTTCCCGTTCCGTAAGCGTGCATCCAAAACCGAAGGGCGCTTCTGTCCAGATTGTAACTGCTGAGGACATAGGATTTGTCCCCGAGTATGTAGGTCATCTGGCTGGATCGCGTATCAAATATGATCGTTTCTTCCACCCATGTGTCATAGACCGGCGTAATCAACTGATAATTGTCGTTGTAATCCCAGTCGGCTGCCAAGAACCGAAAAACATCTCTGCCCGGTCGATCCTGCTGATAAATCAAATCGTAAGAGTATTCAACCAGCAAAATGCCGTCTCCGAATCCGCCCGTCCAGCGTCCGTCAGTCGGCGAAGGAATGAGGTCCATATCGTCGGTCTGATAGAGTGCCGTTCCGCCTGAAAATGTTCCGGGGCCGTGCTGAATGCGCACGCGGCGTTTCATAGTGATGACATCCCCGTCCTTAATTTCAAGTGGTTTTGACAGCAAGTATGGATTGATACCCGATGTATCCGCAGAAAGCGTCAAAATACCGCCGTTCAAAGAAACGAGGTCATAGTCGCGTTCAAGGGATTCCCACCCGCCGACGAGCCAAAACTCTCTGTCTATGTCGTCAAAATCAAAACGGTATGTTGTAATCGGATTCTCCTGCGTCTGATGAAAAGCAATACTTAGAATGAAGTAACTCGTAATGATAAATAAAACGACGATAAACACTTTTTTCATGAAGTCACATCCTCTTTACCATGTCTTCGACATCCTTAAGTCCAATGACAAATTTGTAGCGCGGCTTCAATCGCTCAAATTTGAGCTCAAAGACAAACTGGATGACATCAACGGATTTCCATGTGATTTTGATGTCCTGAACCCACTCTGAGAGCTTTATTTCCGTCAACTTTTCCAATTGAGCCTGTTTCAGGTGATTCAAATCAACAAAGTGATTCGGCGTCCGTTGAAGGTAATAAAATGTCGAGGACAAAATGGCCTCCCGAACGCGTTTGAAAATCAGAAACTGTTTGAAGTTTTTATAAAAATCCACTGACAAGTAGATCAGCAGCGTCGCAAATGCGGAAATAAAAATGTTAAAAATCATCTCGGACACCTCTTTATGAATATCGGCAAAATGCCGAAACTGCTTTAGCTTTCTTCGCCCCCATTTGCACCGGTCATTTCCCTGAGCACCCGCACTTCATCCGGTGATAACAATCGCCACTTCCCGGTTTCGAGGGTTCCTATTTGTATATTTAATACCCGAATACGCTTCAAATTAACCACATCGTACCCGAGCGCGGCACACATCCGCCGAATCTGTCGGTTCAGCCCCTGCGTCAAAACAATTTTAAAAGTTCGCTTCCCGGTCTGAGTGACTTCACACGGACGCGTAACTGTATTGAGGTCGAGAATAGAAACCCCTGACGCCATTGCTGTCAGGAATGCTTTCGTAATCGGTTGTTTAACCGAGACCACATATTCTTTTTCATGATAATTGCGGGCTTTTGCAATAGCATTGGCAAGTTCACCGTCGTTGGTCAAAAGGAGTAGCCCCTCCGAATTTTTATCCAAGCGCCCGATGGTGAACAACCGCTCCGGATAATTGACAAACGCAATGACGTTGTCTTTGACCGTCTCACTGGTAGTGCATTCAATGCCAATCGGCTTGTTCAGTGCCAATACAATTTTTTCGGGTACACCCCCGACGCGTTTTCCCGATACGGCAACGACATCTTTCGGTTCCACTTGGTCTCCCAGTGAAGCCGTCACGCCATTGACCGTCACTTCTCCGGATTCAATCAGTCGATCGGCTTCCCTTCTGGAGCAAACGCCCATTTCACTTAAATATTTATTAATTCTCATTTGCTTCCTCCGTTTTAGAGCACTGTCAGTATAGCACAGAATCTTCAATCGGAAAAGACGACGAATGCCCTACCGCCAAAGGGGGATAGGGCATCTCTTTCCCGTGGAATGCTTTTTTGTAAGCTCACTCCGCTTGTGTCACGTGTAAAAACTTTAACTTCTTGCCGTACTGTTTTTCAAACCGATCTGCAAACCGCTGTGCCGAATTGACTTCCAGTTCGGGAAACTGCTTTGCATGAAGCAAAAATACCACCGCATCCGGTTCGATGCGCACCGAGATCTGTTCGACGACACCGTTTTCCGCGCGATCCAGTTGTTCGGCGAGCCTAAGCAAAATCGTCAGACAGCCCAGGCGCTGAATTTCCTCACGGTTGACAATGCTTTCAAATTCAATCATTCGGTTTTTGATGCTGGCTTCCCGGTGGCTTCCCACAAGATAGGCAACGGAAATGCGTTCTCCGTTGGTAAGCCCTTCAAGCCGCCCGTTCAAAATGAGATAAAATCCGTGTATATGATGATCGTAATATTCGATGTGTGTTCCGATGTCGTGAAGCAGGGCCGCCGTACTCAAAATCTTGCGATCGGCCAGCTGAAATTCAAACCCTGCGGTAGAAAGACCGTCAAAAATTTCGAGGGACAATTTTTTGATATGTCGCGCATGTCGCTCGTTAAACGTATACCGCCGCATCATATTTTCCTTGCTGTGAACCAGGACATTCTCCACGACAAGCGGCATTCGGTTTTCGGAAAAATGGGTCTCAAAAAAATAGCCGTCTCTGAGACCGTTGCCACTGATTCGAATTTCAGGCGGACGAACGCGCTCCATTGCTACCAAAAATGGGATAATCCCCATGGTCATAATATCGGCACGTTTTTTACTGATCCCCGGAATTTTATCCAGCGTTCCGTCTTCCGCATCCAGAATGCGCGCACAAATGCGCTCCATATCCGGGCGCTGAATTCGGTAGTTGTGCATGTTTTCTATGGAATGGCCATTCTCGGCGCGATCAATCTTGGCAAGCGTTCTGAGAACTCCGCCCAAACCGACGATGCGAACGCCCTCCACCTTCCCGATCCAGTCAAAAGCATCCAGCAGGGCATTAAAATATTTTTTAGCCGCTTCAATGCGCTTTTTGCGCGGCTTTATATCCTGAAACCGTTCTGTCAAAGTCACCGACCCGAAGGGAATACTCACCGCGCGTTTCAATCGGCGGTTTTTCATCCAGATTAACTCCGTACTCCCGCCGCCGATGTCCATAATCAGGGCGTCTTCGAGTTCAATGGAATTGACGACCCCCAAAAAGTCGTAGTACGCTTCTTCATCTCCGGAGAGTACGCGGAACTGAAAGCCGGTTTCAAATGCAATGCGCTCCAAAAAAAGCTCTTGATTGGCCGCATTTCTGACCGCCGCTGTGGCCAAAGCGTGCACTTCCGTCACGCCGTTGACATCCAAAAGCTGTTTAAAATACTCGAGTGCTTTGATGGTTCGCTGAATCGGTACGGGTTGAAGCATCTTGTTTTCGCTCATGCCCTCGCTCAGGCGAACCATTTCGCTGGCTTGATCGTAAATGCTGTACCCACCGTTTTCTCGAACATTGATCATATTCATTCGTATGGAGTTGGAACCGAGGTCAATGATGGCCAAAGATTTTTTCAAACGGTCACATTCTTTCTTTTAATTGTTCAATAAACGTCTTGTTGCCGGTGTATTCGAGTTCTTTGAGAATTTGCTGGGCGTGAATGCGCTTTGCACCTTCCTTTAACTCGGGTTTAAAATAACTGCCGTCGCTTTCCATATGCCAAGCCTTGACGTTGTCTTTAAGATACAACGTCAAAGTCGCTTTCAGCCGATCTATAATCGACGGGTCTTCCACGGGGAACATCAGCTCAACGCGCCTGCTCAGATTTCTCGGCATCCAGTCCGCACTGGCTAAAAACATACCACCGTTTTTAAAATAATAAATGCGGCTGTGTTCCAAAAATTCTCCGACGATACTGATGACTTCAATGTTCTCGCTCATGCCGCTCAATCCTGGGATGAGTGCACAGATTCCCCTGACAATCAGCTTGATTTTCACGCCGGCTCTTGAGGCTTCGTAAAGTCTTTCAATAACACCATTATCCAATAATGCATTCATTTTTGCAACTATCTCGGCTTTATTTCCCGCTTTTGCCTGTGCGATTTCATTGTCTATGAGGTCATAGAGGCGTTGCCTCAACATAAACGGAGCGACGACGAGCGCCGTGGTCTGAACCGCATTGGTAAATCCCGAAATCATATTGAAAAAGACGGATGCATCGGCACCGAAGCGTTCATTTACGGTGAAAATACCCATGTCCGTATAAAGCTTTGCCGTCTGGTCGTTGTAATTTCCGGTTCCGAGGTGTAAATAGCGCCTGATTTTATTTTTTTCACGGCGAACCACCAATGTGATTTTAGAGTGCGTTTTAAGCCCCAAAATACCATAGATGACGTGCACGCCTTTCTGCTCTAATTTTTTTGCCCAGTTGATGTTGTTTTCTTCATCAAACCGCGCCATCAATTCAACCAGGACAGTTACTTGCTTTCCGCGCTCCGCGGCATCAAAAAGCGCTTTTACAATCTGTGAATCCCCGCTCACGCGATAAAGGGTCTGCTTGATTGCAAGGACATTCGGATCCTTGCTCGCCTGTTTGACAAAATCCACTACCGGATCAAACGATTCATAAGGGTGGTGGACGAAGAGATCGCCTTCTCGAATATTTTTATAGAGAGCCTTTTTATCCATAAAAGGCAAATACTTAGGTTTATACGCTTGTCGGCTGAGTTGCTTCGGGCCTTTAAGCTGCATGAGAACCGTCAAATCCATGATCCCGTTGACTTCATAGACCTGCTGTTCTTCCAACTTCAGCGCATTTTTCAAAACTTCTTTGAGCCAGGCATCCGTTCCGGAGCTAATTTCAAGTCGTACGGTTTCGCCCCATTTTCTAAGCTTTACAGCTTCCTCAATGACCATGAGCAAATCTTCTGCTTCGTCCTCTACAATGTTGAGGTCTCCGTTTCGCGTCACTCTGAAAAGACCGGTTGCCACCACCTGCGTTCCAGGAAAAAGTCGGTCGATAAACATTTCAATGACGTCCTCAAGCAGAGCGTAGTCATATATGGCGCCCTTTTTATTGATCTTGACCAATCTCGGAAGCACGGTCGGCACTTGAACAATGGCGAGTTTTGACTCAAATCCGATGATGAGTTTTACCGCAAGATAAAGCGCCTTGTTGGCTACGAGCGGAAACCGTCTGGAATAATCGACGGCCATCGGTGTAAGTACCGGAAAAATTTCTAAATTAAACCGTTTTTCAAGCCCTTCCCGCTCGGATTTCGATAAGTATTCTGTTCGGACAATACGGACATTTTCCGATTCCAACTGTCCCAAAAGCTTTTCTGTCATATCGTGTTGCAGCGTCACCAGCGTCCTGACGCGTTCGTGAATGGCATCCAGTTTCGCACCTGCCGTATAACCGGAGCGATCGATTTCGTCATATCCCGAACTGATTTGATTTTTAATGGCGGCAACGCGCACCATGAAGAATTCGTCCAAATTCGATGAAAAAATTGCGCTGAATTTTGCACGTTCCAGCAATGGGCTGTTCTCGTCCCCCGCTTCCATCAAGACGCGATAATTAAATTCCAGCCAGCTCAATTCCCTGTTGATTACTTTCATTCAAAATCCCTCAATTCCGGCCGAATGCCAAATGTATTTTCAAAATTTTCAACGGTAAACCGAAAACTCCACTCCTCTAAAACGGCATCTTCTTTCCGAGTGACAAAAATGAGGAATGCATCTTCCGTGACCTCTAATTTTCGAATTCTGATTTTCTGCTTTTTACCCTTATCCAGCGCATCCGCAACTGAAAGAATGGCCGCGAGTTTATAAACGCGAATCTGTTCGTCATCACTGAGGTCTCTCAGGTCGGACGTATAATGTTTTCTCTCGGAAGAGGAAATGAGCCGGCAAACGTGGGCAATTAAGAGCGTCTCTTTATGCTCAAGTCCGAAAATATCCAGATTGCTGATCTTTTCGTAAGTGGTGTCCAAATAATCCCGAATGCGCGTAAACTTCCCTATCTCATGAAGATTGGCCGCCAGCCTTAAGAGCAGAAAATCGCGCTCGTGAAACCCATAATAGTCTTTAAGCGCTCTGAGAAATTGCAAGGATGTGCGCTCAAGGTACTTGACATGGGGTTCGCTGCTCTTATAGCGCTTGCTGATTTCCCCGGTCAGCGTATAAATGTCGTTGTTAAAGTCGCGATATTTTGTCAGTTCAAACCGTTGTTCCGTCAGCTCCGCTAAAATGCCGTCTCGCAGTGAGATATCCGGGATGAGCAAAGTCTCACATTTTACAAGGTCGGTAAAAACATCGTACACCAGCATCGTCGCCAAAAATTCATACCAGTTAGAACCGCGCCGTTCAATTCGCCGCCTAAGATCATAGTCATTTCGTTTGGCACGCTCGCAGGTCTCTTTAAATTCCGCCATGTGAACAATGCTTTTGCCGTCAAAAATAACCTCTCGAATGGTTTTTACTTCACCGCCGACCGCCAGAAAATGATTGGGTCTGCGAATGGTAATAAAGGGGAACAGATGCGATGTCCGGGTTTGAATCAACTCTTTTAAGACATTCGGATAATTCGTCGTCCGTTTCTCCAAATCCATCAGGATGTATTTCAGTTCTTTAATGCCCAGTTTGATTTCATCGTTTTTGACAAGTTTGTTTTGACTGTACAGGCTGACGTCAAATCCACCTGTATTGACTTCAACTAAAACGGCACTTTTACGTACCTCTTTGTAGTTCGGTATGCGATCACGCATGGATTTATAGGTCAAGAATTTCTCGACGGTATCCTCGACAACCTCTATTTCAAATCCGGTCTTCATCCTTATAATCTCAATGATGCTCTTTGAGTTTTCAGCGTCTCTGAGCGCACTGGTCGCCATCGCTTTATAAATTTTCACACCATAATCATCCATAATGCGTTTAAAATGAAGCAAGATATCAACGGCTTTTTTCACGGTGTCCAGTTTGATCACATCGGATAAGTACACTTCATCACCCAGCCGAATGGGCACCGAGAGATCTTCCAAAACCTCTATTTCTCCTGAGACCATTTGAATAATTTTTAGTTTCAATGCGTTTGAACCAAAGTCAATTGCGGCAAACAAGTGATCCATAAAACACCTCTTTAATGTATTTGTCTCCTATCATTATAGTAAGTTTTAACGGATTTTTTTCCATAAACGTCGGATTTTACACAAATTTTACGTCGGATTGTTTCTTTTTTCCAGTTGGTTTTATTTATACCCGACTTATCTTTATTTTATCAAAAATATCCCGATATAAAAAACAGCCTCTACCATTTGGCAGAGGCCGATTCTAACAAATTATATATTGTGATTGGAATGATTGTAAATTTCCCAAATTTCATCAAGATGATCGATAAAAATATCCACCAAGAACGGATCAAGGTGTGTCCCCGCCGATTCTTTGATCATCTCAACAGAGGCTTCAAAGCTGTAAGCCGCCTTATACACGCGCGGCGACGTCAACGCATCGAAAACATCGGCCAGTGCGACAATCCGCGCAGAAAGTGGGATATCCATCCCCACAAGCCCATCCGGATACCCGGTACCGTCCCAGCGCTCGTGATGCGACCGGGCAATTTCTTCTGCGAATCGATAAAATTCAGGGTCAAAAACGCGCAATCCCTCTCTGAGTTCGGTGAAAATACCCGCTCCGATGGTCGTGTGTGTTTTCATGACTTCCCACTCGCTCGGCCCAAGTTTCCCCGGTTTTTTCAAAATGGCATCCGGGATGCCCACTTTTCCGATGTCATGCGCCGAAGCGTTGCGTTCGATTTCCAGTACAAACCGCCTATTGACGAGATAATCCGGGTGTTCCGCCTTGCGGACACCTTCGGCAATGGCAACGGAATAACGCACCATGCGTTTAACGTGATCGCCCGTTTCGGCATCTTTGTTCTCGACGAGCTCCGAAAAGCTGTTGGTGATCTTTGAAAAAATAACTTTAGTGAAGTAGGCGCGATTGAGCAATCCGCTGATTTCATAGATGATCTTTTCCGCAATTCTCAAATGATCTTCCGTAAAATAGTTGGCCTCTTTCGAACTGAAAAATACAATGCCAAAGACGGCTTCACCCATCGTCATCGGCAGGATCATATTGGAGTGAATCCCTTCTTCATGCAGCAGTCTGAGTGCCGGACTTTTCGGCCGCTTAGCCAGCTCTTCTTCCAAGTTGGGCGTAATGCGCGCACGCTTGTCCTCAATTACCGACTTCAGTGTCGTGCGATCGAACCCGATTTCAAATCCGGGACCGAGGAGCACTTTCCCATAGTTGAGAACACCGTACTCCGCAATGAATTTTTGACTTTCATAATCGACGAAAGCAATTCCGACGCGATCGACGCCGATTTGTTTTTCGACGATCTCAAACAACTTTTCAATAACGTCTTCTACAATATAATGGGTCATGAGCACTTCTTTTACCTGTGTGGAAAAGTGCTGCTCATTCATCATTTTTTCAACATAATTCACAATGCGAAATTCTTCTTCAAACTTAGGCGAAGCTTTCGGCAATTGTTTTGTGTCATATTCATGGCGCTCAATATTTGAAAAAACTTTTAAAATGTAACTCAAGTCACCGCGGACAATCCGTGTAAGGATATAACCGCTCATAAAGATAAACGCTAAAAAGACAAAGAAAATCACGCGGATAATATTTCCGATGTCTTTCGTAAATGATCCCTTATACGTTTTGACACTGCCTCGAATCAGATCAATCTGATTGCCGAGTGTTTCATAATGCGTGGATATTTCATCAATCGGCGTCCCCATAATGGTACTGCCTTGGATCAGTGTATTGATGCGCTGAACCGAATAAGTCGCCTCTTCCAGCTGATCTTTCAGTTGACCGGAAACTTCGGAGTGGATGTTCATCGAAAGGCTGTCCACGCGATTCACGTCTGCCTCAAACGCCATCAAATCATCCAGCAAAAGCTGTGTATTGGCGAGGAGAATATCGCGTTTCTCATCATATGCCGCAACCAGTTTGTCGCTGATCTCTTCCTGTGATTTCCCTTTTACTTGCGTGAGGACGTTGTCCATAACGCGAATCGGCAAATCCATTTCCAAACGGCCGACACTCATTACGTCCAGATGGTCTTCCAATCGGCTCATATAATCTTGAGCCTCGGGGACAAAGTAAAAATTAATATACAGTGAAAAGCATATAAACACAGCAATCACTGCCAAACTCATTCTGAAAATTTTCTTTAAGCTGGTCATAAAAGCCCCCGAAAAAATGAAGATAACGACAACAATGACATTTTACCATAGATTTTTGTGATTGCACATAGTTTTACTTTTATATCCTATATTTTCCTTCGCTTGATTTTCTAGTATAATGGGTAATACTTATATACTTTTGTTTTAATCCCAAGATTTTTCATCCTGAGCATTCCATTCGATAAGGAGGATTCCATGAAAGACATTCATTTTAACAGAAGCTTTATGAAAGCCGATTATGACAGCTGGGTGAATCCAACCCCATCCGATCAAGTAAAAGGCATGCCCGCACCGCCGCTCCAAAGGGAACCGGCACCGGAATCCGCTTTGATTTCTTTGCCGACTGAAAGTCGATTGGCTGTAAAAAACAATGATTTTTATGAAATTTTAACTCAAAGACGAAGTCTGAGACAATACGCCGATACTGCCCTCACGCTCGAAGAACTTTCGTTGCTCCTCGAAGTCACTTATCGCACTCAAAAAATTGTCGGAGACAACGTTGCCAGTTTTCGACCGTCGCCGTCCGGCGGCGCGCGTCACGCACTGGAAATCTATATTGCCGTTCAAAATGTAGAGGGACTGGATCCCGGTATTTATCATTATCTCCCTCTGTCACATCAATTGGAGTGTATCACAAAAGCGACAGACTTGGAAGAACAAATCATCGACTCGGTCTATGGTCAAAAATTTGCCGGAAGCGCGCCGGCTGTCTTTTATTGGGCCGCTGTTCCTTATCGAACGGAATGGCGCTACGGCCTTAAATCGCACAAAGTGATTTTGTTGGACCTCGGGCATGTCGCTGAAAATTTATATCTCGCCTGTGAAGCCATTGATGCCGGCGCCTGTGCCATCGCCTCTTACAATCAAGAAAAGTGTGACCGATTGCTGAAAATCGACGGTGAAGATGAATTTGTCGCCTATGTCATGCCCGTGGGTAAAAAGAGAGTATAATGTCATCCCAGAAAGTGTATAATATCATAGTGGGATAGGGTTCCAATTCTTTAACAGAACCCGATCCTCATTAACAGAACTCTATTCTTACAAAAGAGAGGCTTAAATTTATGATCAATCAGGACAGACTGGTTCAATTTTTTATGGACTGTGTCCAAATCGACAGTCCGACACATCACGAAGGTCAATTTGCAAAACACTTAGCCGGGGTTCTCTCTGAAATCGGATTCAGCGTCCGATTTGACGACGCCGGGGAAAAACTCGATTCGGATACCGGAAACCTCATTGCTAAACTTCCGGGAACTGCGGCGAAAAATCCGCTGCTCTTCAGCTGCCATATGGATACGGTATCCCCCGGAATCGGCATTAAGCCGCACATTGAAGACGGCGTCATTAAAAGCGACGGAACAACCATTCTCGCTTCCGATGACAAAGCGGGGATTTCCGCACTGATCGAAGCGGTCAAAACCGCTATTGAAAACAACATCCCTCATCCGCCGATTGAAATCGCTTTCAGCATTTTTGAAGAAGGTGGACTCCATGGGGCCAAGAATCTGGATTTTTCTCAGTTTCAGTCTAAAAAGGCATTTGTATTGGACAGCTCCGGGAGGCCTGGACAAATTGTTATCCAAGGCCCTGCGCAGGATAAAGTGAATGTAACCATAAAAGGACGCCCGGCCCACGCCGGTGTTTCACCGGAAAACGGCATCAGCGCCATTATGATCGCCGCCGAGGCCATTTCAAAAATGAAACTGCTCCGAATCGATTCCGAAACGACCGCCAATATCGGTCGCATCGAAGGCGGCGGCGCAACAAACATCGTTCCTGCCGACGTGAGCATTTTTGCAGAAGCGCGCAGTTTGAACAATGAAAAATTAAACGCGCAATCCGAACACATGAAAGCGTGTTTTGAAGACGCCGCTAAGCAATTCGGCGGTGAAGCCCATGTCACAATTGAGCGCATGTACAATGCCTTCTCTGTGGCTTCGGACGCCGCGATCGTCAAGGATGTCGTCCGGGCTTGCGAGGCCATCGGCATTGAACCGTTTACAACACAATCCGGCGGAGGGAGCGATACCAATATCTACAACGCCGGCGGCATTGAAGCGGTCAATCTGGGAATCGGCGCTCAGAAACCTCATACCTTAGAGGAACACATCCGCGTTGAAGATCTCGTCAATGCCAGCCGCATGGTGCTTGAGCTGATTAAGGGATAAACGCATTTTTGAAGAAAAATAAAAACGTTTTACGGTCAAATGACTGTAAAACGTTTTTTTATATGGCGCGCCCTGCGAGATTCGAACTCACAA
Organism: Clostridiales bacterium; assembly: GCA_030445805.1. GTDB lineage: Bacteria > Bacillota > Clostridia > Peptostreptococcales > Acidaminobacteraceae > JASUTA01. The sequence goes on along the minus strand of JASUTA010000001.1, from coordinate 16,857 downwards.
CCAACGGATTCGAAGTCCGGTACTCTATCCAATTGAGCTAAGGGCGCTGATAAAAGATTGAGTCTTCTTGAGAAAGAAAAAGCCACCCCGATGTTGTCATCAAAGCGACTTTTAAAATGGTGATCCATCCGCGACTCGAACGCGGGACACCCTGATTAAAAGTCAGGTGCTCTACCGACTGAGCTAATGGATCAAATTTGGCTGGGGATACAGGATTTGAACCTGTGCATAACGGAGTCAAAGTCCGGTGCCTTACCGCTTGGCGAATCCCCACCAGAAAATTGGGGCGACTGATGGGATTCGAACCCACGCGTGAAGGAGCCACAATCCTTTGTCTTAACCGCTTGACGACAGTCGCCATATTCTTTTTTTGGTCGCAATGCCCAATAGTTTCTTCAAGTGGCGCGTCCGCAGGGACTCGAACCCCGAACAACCGCCTTAGAAGGGCGGTGCTCTATCCAGTTGAGCTACGGACGCGCAATTGGTCGGGGTGGCAGGATTTGAACCCGCGGCCCTCTGGTCCCAAACCAGATGCGCTACCAAACTGCGCTACACCCCGTCATTTGCTGACGAAGTCTATTATACCGTATTCTCAATACTGCGTCAACCACTTTTTTCGAAAAGAATTTAATCGTTTTTAACGGCTCTATAGGTTGAAATGACTAAGGTGTATGCCTTTCTCATTAATTTCGGCAATTCCGACAGTGCGCGGCATGCCCAAGCGAGGAAGCGTCGGGCTTCCCGGATTGAACAGGTAAATGCCGTCTTCATGAAAGATGACCGGCTGATGGGTATGGCCAAAGCAAATCAAGTCTGCCTCTTGAGATCTGGCAAAGACATAGAGTGTTGTCAAACCGCCCTTGACGCGTTCCAAGTGTCCATGGGTCAACACAATCCGTTTTCCCATCCGTTCCAGTATGATATGCTCCCTGCCGGAACTGCCAAGGTCACAATTGCCTTTGACCGAATAGACGGGCAAATGGCAAAGTGCCTTAAATCCTTCGGCATCCCGGTCATAATCACCCAGATGCCATATTTCATCAAACGTTTCCGCCTGCGCTTCCATCCAATCGGTCACAGAACGGATCTGCCCGTGTGTATCACTGACAATCAATGCTCTCATAAGTCAATTTCAAGCCTTTCTTTTAACGCCGCAAGCGCCTTGCTCCGGTGACTGTTTTGATTTTTTTCCGTTTCGGACATTTGCGCCAAAGTTTTATCCAGTTCAGGCATGTAGAAGAGCGGATCATAGCCAAAACCCTTTTCTCCGGCCGGCGCCTCCAGGATCACGCCGCGAATCGTCCCCCGGACAACGATGGGGTTTCTGTCGGGCATCATCAGCACGAGTGCCGAAACAAACTGTGCCCCGCGTTTTTCGGAAGGCACGCCTGAGAGTGCCTCTAATAATTTTTCATTGTTTCTGGCGTCACTTCTCGGCATCCCCGAAAAACGTGCGGAATAAATGCCGGGAGCACCGTTTAAATAATCGACTTCCAGCCCTGAATCGTCGGCAAGCGTCATAACCTTGCCGCCCATGCGTTCAAAAACTTCACGGGCTTTGATTTCTGCATTTTCTTCAAAACTGCTGCCGTTTTCTTCAATGTCCAAATCACCCAATCCGACTTGGGCCATGGACAGAATTTCAAAATCAAACGATTTTAGTATTTCTCTGATTTCCTTTATTTTGTGCACACTGGAAGAGGCAACTATGAGCTGTGCCTTTTCCGGGTTCATTTTCACTTCTTGCGGCATATTTTCTCCTATATCCGGATGCATCGTTTGTAAATATTTTTTATCAATGCTCAATTTACTTTTTATCAATACCCGTTTTTATTCGCTCAGAACCGATTTTTGATAATCGATTAATTCATAAATGCCTTTGGAACCGAGGGCAATCAATGTATCCAGTTGTTCTCTTGAAAACGGGTGTTGCTCCCCTGTCCCCTGAAGCTCTATAAAAGCGCCTTCACCGGTCATAACCAAGTTGAAATCCACTTCTGCGACGGAATCCTCCGCATAGCAAAGATCCAGCATCATCTCATTCCCAACGACGCCGACGCTTACCGCCGCAACCGGAGATTGAATCGGAGAAGCACTCAAAACACCCGACTTGATGAGCGTTTGAACGGCATCTTCAAGGGCGACATAAGCCCCTGTAATCGAAGCCGTCCGCGTCCCGCCGTCTGCCTGAATAACGTCACAATCAATCCATATGGTGCGCTCACCAAGTGCATTCAAATCGACAACCGAGCGCAGCGACCGCCCGATTAACCGCTGTATTTCTTGGCTGCGACCGTCCGGCCCCTTCGTGCTCCGCGTCTTTCGCTGTTGTGTCGAACCGGGAAGCATGCTGTATTCCGCCGTCACCCATCCCTGTCCCGCGCCTTTTAAAAACGCGGGCACTTTCTCTTCAACCATCGCCGTACAAATGACTTTCGTATCCCCCATTTCAATCAGCACAGAGCCTTGGGGGTGCTTAAGGTAGTTTCTCGTAATGCAAAGTGGTCTCAATTCATCTTTTTTTCGTCCGTCGCCTCTCATCTCACACTTCCTTATTTATCTAAGAAATTCATAATACTTTCTGCCATTGCTTCCGCGGCACGTTGCAGATAACTGTCCGTCATCAATTTTGCCTGCTCATCCGGGTTGCTGATAAAACCGAGTTCTGCCAATACGGAAGGCATCGTCGTCTCTCTGAGAACAACCAATCGCGGACGACTTGAAATCCCGCGGTCCACCGCACCGAGTTCATCGATGAGCGCATCTTGCATCAGCGTTGCCAATCCTTTATCCGAGGACATGGACTCATTCGCATAAAGCACTTCAATCCCCGACGCCGTCGCACCGGTGTGCGCATTGATATGAACGCTGACAAAGAGGTCTGCCCCCAAATCATTTGCAATGGATGCACGGTCGTAGAGGTTGACGTAGTCATCCGTTGAACGCGTCATATAGACTTTAAAGCCCTGTTTGACTAAGACGTCTTCCAGATAAAGTGCCGCTTTTAAAGTCAGGTCTTTTTCTTCCGCTTTGGTACCGATGGCACCCGGGTCCTTACCGCCGTGACCGGCATCAATGACGATCAATCGATCCGAATATTCCGAATCCCGTATTTTTGTATTGGTAAATTTGAAAGCAACCGATGTTGCCGTACCGGTTTCTGTGTATACTGTATTTTCGGCAAGTTTTGCGCTCAATTTATAAACCCTGTCGGTCTCTTCCACCGTAAACGATTCAATGACATTGTCATCTACATCATATACGAAATCACCCAGATCTGTAACCGATTTCGGCAGGGTGACTGAAAGCGTCCGCGATCCCGCGTCGTATGTCGGTGTGTATGAAGCCGCCTCAAAGAGTCGAACGCTCATTTTTGCAGTAGACTGATCCAACTTGACGTATTCGAAATTGTTGATCGGGTTCGGCGTTACGAAGACGTAAATGGCCGTTCCGTCACTTTCCAGATACAGATCGTCATAAGTGACCGCTTCTGTCAGATTGATGGTAATCCGGGTGATGTCATCAAACGGCGCATAGTAGCTGTCTTTCTTTTGTTCATAAGTCACCGACTCGATTTTGCCTTCATTGACGGTCATATACGTTTTCATACCGTCGCCGATGTGCAGATAGCTTCCGATGACATCGATGTAGAATTTATCGCCGTCGAGCGTTGTCTGAACCATGGGGTTTTCACTGGTCTCAATGACAACGGCATCGGTGCTGTAAATTTTTTCGACCGAAACGTCGTTGACCGTGTTAATCAGGCGAATAACCATTTCACCCGTTTTCGCATCATAAGAAATATCATGTCCACGGCGTTCATCCTGATAAAGGGTCACGCGCGTCGTGTAAGGCATTGTTCCCGTCTGTTCGATATCCACTTTGTCGAGGCCGAATATGCCGTCATAAATATCGTAAGTCCATACACCGCCGGATTCCGTCCAGTAAGCATCCGCTCCCGAGATGTCTACTTTTGTATTTTGCAAATCCACAACGACTTTATCCTGTCCGCCGACGTCGGCTCCGCTGATGACAAAAGAAGTGGCATCTACTTCACCGGTAACTTTGAGTCGGATTTCGGGATAAGTTTTTGTATAGTCCAAATAAGCGCCGGTCAGCGTCTGTTCTTTCTTATTGACCGCAACCGTTCGCGTGCTGTCAATCCAAGTCGCACTCAAATTGAGCACACCGCTGATGAATTTAACGGGCACATAAGTCCGCGCAATTTCATCACCGGAAACACTCAGGTAATTCATCACTCTCGGTGCCACACCATCCGGCAATAGGGTCTTAACGCCATCCACAGTGGCATAGGTATTGTCAATTTGCATTACGACAGATTTCCCGCCGTACGAAAAGGAAATTTCACGGGTCGCTTGCGTCCACGTGTATTCAATACCGAGTTCTGTCAAAATAGCGGAGATCGGCACCAGGGCCCTTCCGTTTACAATGATTCCCGGTGCGTCCGAAAAAATATCTTCCCCGCCGATCATCAGGTTGATCGGTTCATAATAGCCTACGGTTCCGTTTGATGTATCCACAAGCGCAACGCTCTCATACTCAGCATATTTATTGGCAAAGACCGGTGTCTGTTGCAAAACAGCGGCCAGGCAAAGCAATAAAATCAGTGCGGTGCGTATTGATTTCGTCATTCTTTTACTCTTCATTCAATGATCTCCCCCACAAAAGTATAGGCCCGATTCCGCAGAACCGGTCAGTCCCGAATTTCTACATGCCTTACGCGTTTTATTCCTGCGATGCGTCTTATTCCTTTGATGCATTTCCCGCAGGCCCGGCACTTCCCGCAAGCGCCTGATAAATCATATCGACTTCCGGGGCGTGAATAGGTTCAAAAGCGTCCGAGCCGATTGCCCCTTCATAAAGGCGTCGTTCCTTGCGTTTTGTCAAAACGCCGATTTTTGAAATGGCAATATCGGCTTCCCGAAATGCCGTCATCAATTCGGCTTCGTTTTCCGGTGCGGCGGCAATGAGCATTGCCCCACTGGAAATCAGTTTAAGCGGATCGATTTTGAAGTGTCCGCAAATTTTTTCAGTGCTCTTTTGAATCGGAATGGCACTTCTGACGATGTCACAACCGCAGTTACCGGCATCACACATCTCGTAAATCGCACCGAGTACGCCGCCTTCCGTTACGTCATGCATGGCATGTACGCTGCATCCCGAGGCAATTCTACCGTCCGGCACAACGCTGACCGCCTGCGCCATCGCTTCTAATTCAGCCCAATCCTCGGCATCGAGAACCGCTTTCAAATGATCTTTTCTGTCCGAAGACAAAATGAGACTGCCCTCCAGCCCTGCGGATTTCGTCAGGAACAGCCCATCTCCCGGGAGAGCCCCTCCCGTCTTTAGCAATCGTTTTTTCGGAACGCGCCCCACAGCGGTGGCCGATACAACCATTCGCGTGACGGCATCGGTGATTTCCGTATGTCCGCCGATGATTTCAACACCCATCTCTTCGGCCGTTTTAGCAGCTTCTGCCTGAATGTTTTGAATCTCCTGAACCGTTGCATCCGGCGGCGCCAAAATCGTCAGAAGCAGTCCGACCGGTTCCGCCCCGCTGGACGCAATGTCGTTCAAGCAGACGTGAACCGCCAATCGCCCCTGATGAATGCCCGCACCCGTAATCGGATCGGTAGTCAGCACACAGGCTTCTTCTCCGAAATCCAGCGCCGCACAGTCTTCCCCGATTCCTGGTCCGACGAGCACATCCGTCCGGATTTTTTTTATGGAACCCAACACCGTTTTTTCCAAAACGGCATTATCGAGTTTTCCGATTTTCATGATAAACCCCTCTATGACAAATGGTTATTGTGGTTTCCTTCTTCGATAAAATATTATATCACACGCAAACGGGATCGTCAGTGACGTAATACATTTATAATCGTTTCGTAAAAGACATATAAAAAGCGCGTGAAATCTCCACTGCTTGGGAGGCTTTCACGCGCCGCTTTTTTTTTATAAAAATTTCAGTCACCCAACGATTGCTTTTTCCGTCTAACAATCGCTCTTTTTCACTTAACAATCATTTCTTTTCACTTAACGATCGCTTTTTTTGATTTCAAGTACCGCACCGCGATTCCCGGAAGTCACCATTTCCGCATACCGTGCCAGGTACCCGGTGGTTACGCGAGGGGTTCTCGGCTTCCAAGCCGCACGTCTGCGTTCCAATTCTTCATCCGTGACGACAAAATCAATCGTATTTTGAGTGATATCAATCTTGATGCGGTCGCCTTCTTCGACCAAGGCAATGTTACCGCCTACGGCCGCTTCCGGAGAAACGTGTCCGATCGAAGCCCCTCTGGATGCCCCGCTGAACCGTCCGTCCGTAATCAGTGCAACACTGCTGCCAAGACCCATTCCCGCAATGGCAGATGTCGGGCTGAGCATTTCACGCATACCCGGTCCGCCTTTCGGGCCTTCATAACGAATGACGACGACATCCCCCGCTACGATTTTCCCGCTCTTAATGGCATCAATCGCATCTTCTTCACAGTCGAAAACACGCGCCGGACCTTCGTGCTTCATCATCTCAGGAACGACGGCAGAACGTTTGACAACACAGGATTCAGGTGCCAAATTGCCCTTGAGGACAGCAATTCCGCCCGTTTCGCTGAACGGCGTTTCTACAGGACGAATGATATTCGGATTTCTGTTGACGCAACCCGAAATATTTTCGCCGACGGTCTTTCCGGTACACGTCATCAACTCTTTGTGAATCAATCCCTTTTTATCGAGTTCATTCATAACGGCATAGACGCCGCCCGCTTCGTCGAGTTCTTCGATATAGGCGTGTCCCGCCGGTGCCAAATGGCAGAGATTCGGCGTGCGCGCACTGATTTCATTGGCGATATCCAAATTGAGATCGACACCGGCTTCATGTGCAATCGCCGGCAAGTGAAGCATACTGTTTGTACTGCATCCGAGGGCCATGTCCACAGCAAGCGCATTCATAAACGCGTCTTCCGTCATAATGTCTCTCGGGCGAATATCATTTTTCAGGAGTTCCATAATTTGCATGCCCGCTTTTTTAGCGAGTTGAATTCGAGCTGAGTAAACTGCCGGAATCGTACCGTTGCCCTTGAGCCCCATACCGAGCACTTCTGTCAGGCAGTTCATACTGTTGGCCGTGTACATTCCCGAACAAGAACCGCAGGTCGGGCACGCTTTTTGCTCGTATTCCTGCACTTTTTCAAGGGTCATTTTTCCGGCCGCATAAGCGCCGACGGCTTCAAACATCGTGGAAAGGCTTGTCTTTTCTCCGTCTACTTTTCCGGCAAGCATCGGCCCGCCGCTTACAAAAATGGTCGGGATATTGACGCGTGCGGCGGCCATCAACAGTCCGGGGACATTTTTATCGCAGTTCGGCACCATGACTAAGGCATCAAAGGCATGCGCCATTGCCATGGCTTCGGTTGAATCGGCAATGAGTTCCCGCGTTACGAGGGAATATTTCATACCTTGATGGCCCATGGCAATCCCGTCGCAAACGGCAATGGCCGGGAATACAATCGGGGTCCCGCCCGCCATAGCGACGCCGATTTTTACGGCTTCTACGATTTTATCCAGATTCATATGACCCGGTACGATATCGTTTTGCGAACTGACAATGCCGATCAGAGGACGACGCATTTCTTCTTCTGTCATGCCGAGTGCATTGAACAACGACCGATGCGGCGCGCGTTCAACACCTTTGGTTACTGTTTCGCTTCTCATAACGTTCTCCTTTATCTCTACCATAAATACAGACTTATTGTGGAATTGTAGCCGACTCGACCCCAAAAGTCAATGGTTATCCGCTAAATTATTAGAATTTTCAAACGCTTCAACAGAAATTAGAAAGTTTCTTTATCCCTGTGTTCCGTCGTACCGATCAGCGCTTCAAATCCGTCTTCATCTAAAATTTCAACGCCGAGCGCTTCTGCTTTTTCAGCTTTGGAACCGGCATTTTCTCCGACGACGACATAATCGGTCTTTTTAGAAACGCTCCCCGCCGCCTTTCCGCCGCAGGCTTCAATGGCCGCCTTAATGCCTTCTCGGCTGTAATGTTCAAGCGTCCCCGTTGCAACAAGGGTTTTTCCGGAGAGGACACCACCGGTTTCAGCCACTTGTTCCGTTGAAAAGTTGAGTCCATAGTCGCGCAGTCTCTCCACTGTTTTTAAAACATCGTCGGACTCAAAATAACGCACGAGACTGTCGGCCATTTTATCGCCGATTTCATTGATTGCAACCAATTCTTCTTGGCTTGCCGCAATCAGCGCATCCAGTGTCGGAAAATGAGCGGCCAGCGTCTTTGCCGCTTTTTCACCGATCAGCGGAATGCCGAAACCTGAAATCAACCGATAATAGTCGTTGTTTTTACTTTCTTCAATGGCCGTCAGCAGTTTTTCAACCGATCGGTCACCGTAGCCTTCCATTTGTTTAAGGGCTTCCGCGTGCTCTTTGAGGGCATAAATATCCGCAATGCTATCTAAATAGCCCGCTTCAATCAAACCATCGATCAGCGCTTCACCCAAACCGTCTATATTCATGGCCGTCCTTGATACAAAATGGATTAAGAGGCGCCGGAGCTTTGCAGGACAGAGCGGATTGACACAGCGCAGAGCCGCCTCACCTTCCCGCCTCACCGTCGGCGTCCCGCACACCGGGCAATCCTTGGGCAAAACAAATCGCTGCGTCCCTTCAGGGCGTTCTGAAAGTTCAACGCGCACAACGGCCGGGATAACGTCTCCGGCCTTTTGCACAAATACTGTATCGCCGACGCGGATGTCTTTCTCATCGATGTAGTCTTGATTGTGCAGTGTCGCACGACCGATAACAGATCCCGCTACTTTGACCGGTGTAAATTCCGCGAGAGGCGTAATCACGCCGGTGCGTCCTACTTGAACGCGTATTTCATTAATAACCGTCTTGGCCATCTCCGCAGGAAATTTATAGGCAATTGCCCACCGCGGGCTCTTGCTCGTCGTCCCGAGCACCGCACGTGTTTCAAAATCATCTACCTTTACAACGAGACCATCGATTTCAAACGGCAAATTATGTCGTGCCGAAATCATTTCATTACAGTAGGCAATGACGCCTTCAATGTCTTCAAATCGCCTTGACGGTGCCGTTTCAAATCCGAGTTTATGTAAATACTCGAATGCGGCGTGCTGTGTATCCAGGTCAAGCGATTCCGTCCCTGCGATAAAGTCAAAAATAAATATCGCCAGCGGCCGTTTTGCCGCAATACGGGAATCCAGTTGTCGAATCGACCCTGCCGCCGCATTTCTCGGGTTGGCAAAAGGTTCTTTGCCGTCGAGTTCCTGTTGCTCATTCAATCTCACAAATCCGTCTTTCGGCATGTACACTTCACCTCGGACTTCTACCGGCTCCGATACTTCAATGCGATGCGGTACCGTGCGAATGGTTCGAATGTTTTCTGTGATTTCTTCACCTTCGTAGCCGTCTCCCCGAGTTGCCGCCCGATACAGTCTCCCGTTTTCATAGCGAAGTGCCACGGTTAATCCGTCAATTTTATATTCCACCACATAGGCGACGCGTGCCGAGGCTTCTTTGGTCACGCGCCTGTCAAAATCACGCAACTCCTCCGCATTGTACGCATTGTCCAAACTGAGCAGCGGAATTGTATGTCTGACCTTTTTAAAGGCGCTGAGTACCGCACCGCCGACTCGATGACTCGGAGAATCCGGATCATCCCACTGCGGGTTTTCTTTTTCAAGTGTTTTGAGTTCATTCATCAACGCATCGTATTCCGAATCGGTAACGCGTGGGCTATCCATGACATAATACGCTTCGTTGTGTTTTTTAAGGGTTTCCCTCAGCCACTGAATCCGCTCCAAAATTTTTTCATTCATGACGCTTCGTCCCTCTTTATTTTAGGATTTGATCACTTTTATCGGCGCAAAATCCGCATGCAACTTTTTAATGCCGTGTGCATCAAAGACAATGGTCAACGTCAATCCGTCGCTGCCCACGGTTACAATCGTTCCTTCTCCGAACACTTTGTGCATGACTTTATCACCCGGATGATAAGCGCCCGCTTTCGACCCCAATTCCGGCGCCGGCTCTTGAACTGCCGCGGGAACCGGTTTTTTCTTAATGCCGATGTTCAGCGCCGCTCCACTGCTCTTTCGACCGGCTTTGATGCCGAAAGCAGATACCGAAGCACTTTCCTTCGACGCACTCTTTGAGGACGACTTTACGCGACCTTCATCCAATCCCTCCATGAGTTTAGAATCCATTTCCTGTAAAAAGCAACTGGGCTGGCGCATTTCAAATCGTCCGTATTGATTTCGGTTTCTCGCATGTGTGACATAGAGCTGTTTTTCGGCACGGGTGATGCCGACATAACACAGCCGCCGTTCTTCTTCCATGGCCTCATCATCGTCCATCGCTCGGAAAGACGGAAAGAGTTGATCTTCGAGTCCGACTAGAAATACAACCGGAAATTCAAGACCTTTGGAGGCATGAAGTGTCATCAGCAGTACAGTGTCCTCGGTCTCTTCAATGCTGTCCTGATCGCTTCTGAGAGAAGTTTCGGCAAGGAAGTCCCGCAGGCTCCCTTCTTCAGAGCGCTTTTCAAATTCTTCAATGACAGCGCGGAATTCGTATAAGTTGTCAATCCGTCCGTCGGCTTCTATATTTTTTTCCTGCTCATACAGGTCAATAATACCCGTGAGCGCCATCAATTCGTCAAAAATTTGTGTGACAAAATGCGTTTCCGCCATGGTTCTCAGCGTATCGATAATCCTGTAAAATTCACGCATTTCTTCGGTGACCTTTGCGGAAAATCCTTCCGGCAACCGGCAAGCTTCCAACATGCTTCCACCGTGTCGCTCCGCTTGTTCTTGCAGTTTTTCCAGTGTCTTGGCACCGATACCGCGTTTCGGTTCATTGATGATTCTCAAAAATCCGATGTTGTCAAAGGGGTTGACAATCAGGCGCAGGTACGCCATAACATCTTTGATTTCTTTACGCTCGTAGAATTTCAAACCACCGACGACTTTGTAAGGAATCCCTTCAAGCATGAGCATGTCTTCAAAAGCTCTGGACTGTGCATTGGTTCTGTAAAGAACTGCAAAATCCGATCGTTTGAAATCGTAATCCCGCATCTGTTTTTGAATTTGGGTCACCACATAGCGCGCCTCATCTTTTTCATCATAGGCTTGATAATATTGAATCTTTTCCCCGTCTTCAGCATCTGTCCAGAGCGTCTTTGCACGTCGTCTGGGATTATGTTGAATGACACTGTTGGCAAGGCCTAAAATATTTTTCGTAGATCGGTAATTTTGCTCGAGTTTGAAGACTTGCGCCCCCGGAAAATCTTTCTCGAATTCTTCGATGTTTCGGATATCCGCCCCACGCCACCTGTAAATGGATTGATCGCCATCACCGACGACAAATAAATTTCGATGCGCCGCAGAAAGCAATTTTACAATGGTATACTGTGCACGGTTGGTATCTTGGTATTCATCGACGTGTATGTACTTGAATCGGCGTTGATATCCTGCCAAAATATCGGGGTGCTTTTTGAAAAGTTCTATGGTTTTGAGCAGCAAATCATCAAAATCGAGTGCCTGGTTTTGCTTTAATCGATCTTGATACATCGTATAAACTTTTATAAAATCCTTTTCTCTATAATCCCCTTCAAAGGCCTTGGCATAATCGACCTCTGTCATCATGTCGTTTTTTGCGTTTGAAATTCTATACTGACACGTTTTAACCGGTAGCCGTTTTTCATCGATATTGAGTTGTTTCAAGCACGCTTTGATCAGCGATTTTTGATCGGTTGTATCATAAATGACAAAATCACGCCCATATCCGATGGCTTCACCGTCGCGTCTCAAAATACGGACGCATATCGCATGAAAGGTCCCGACCCACATTTGTGTTGTGACGGGACCCACCAGTGATTCAATACGCGACTTCATCTCACTTGCCGCTTTATTGGTAAATGTAATTGCCAAAATAGAAGAGGGAAAGACATCGTGCACTTCAATCAAATGTGCAATACGATTGGTCAGGACGCGCGTCTTTCCGGATCCGGCACCCGCAACGACCAGGATCGGTCCATCCGTCGCTTCAACCGCATTTTTTTGCACGTCATTCAAACCACTTAATTTCATTTTAGCCTCCGATTGATTTTAATGTATTCTACAAAATTAAATTGACCAAGAGGCCTTTAATTTCTCCGATTTTTTTCAGAACGTTGATTTCTTTGTGCTCTCGCTTCAAAATAAGATTGGTCAGTTCGACGAGTTTGGCATCCACTTCCGCGACCGTGCGCAGAACTTTAGCGCGCCCAACTCTTGAAAATCCACGGCGTTCACGGATTTCATATCCGTCGTGAACCACTTCTTCGATAAATCCCTTAATGAGGTCTTTATATTCATAGAGATTCTCAACCGTTCGGTTTTCAACCAACGCCTTGCCCTTTTTATCAATTTCATCCAACGCCTGTTGGAGTGCTTCTTTCTGATGATCGTAGTCCTTTTGCGCAAGGATTTCGGTAAATCGAATTTTCGGCTGCTCTGCGGATTTTGCCGTCGAGGCCGAAGCGCTTTTTGATCGATCCACTTTTGACGTCCCGGATACTTTCATGTGTACTCCTTTATCCCCAGAGATTCTTCCATACTTCCAACCCACGATCGGCAACCCTTATGTCAACTCGTCATTGTCAATTCGTCATTGTCAAATCGTCATCAAATCCTAATTGTCCCATCACATTCGAATGGGGTGAGTTATTTTACTGATCTTCCTCTTTTTCAAGGGCTTCAACGGCCGATATGATTCTTCCGATCACCCCGAGTATTTGAGGCGGAAGGGCACTTCTGAGATCATTTCGAATAAGGTGTTGAAGGCGCTCCGGATCAGTCTCCGCAGGAATTCCGGATTGTTTCAGCTCCGAAGCCACTTGTTTCGCATATCCCTTAAAATCGGTCTGATTGTCATACTGCTCATATGCATGCGATACCGCTTTTCGTTTGGGTTGATTCATATGGTATAATCAAATCCTTTCTCCGGTTGATACGCATAGGGGGACTTGCCGATCTGTTGGGCGCTCTCCTGCGCTGAATCCTGAGCCATTTCCCGTCCGAGCGATGTCCGGCTGACGGTCGTTTCAAAACGGAGATTCCCCGGCTCAATTCCCATGGCACCGAGCTCTTCAAACAGCGATTCAAACGTTTCTCTAAGCACTTCCGGTGTCTCGTTCATCACCGTGACATCACAAACGCCCGAAGCCACTTTGACACGAATACCCGTCTCACCCAAGCGATTGAGATTCATGGCAAAATACAACTCCGTGTTTTTATAATCCAAACGTTCTCCGGATTGATTGCCCTGGAGATAGACTTTCATATTGCCGACAGTCTCGCCGTCTTCAAACGGCAAGTTGAAGAAATGAAATTGTCTGCGGCCTTGCTGATCCTGCTGATTCATCATTTGCTGGCCGGTAAGACTCATCGTCTGAGCTTCTACCGTTCTGTTTTCCGTATTTTCTTTCATCAGGCGCAGAAGCATCTCTTTCACATTGCCCTGCCCCCAGTCTTGATTTTTCTTTGAATTGGGTGTTTCGAGTGCTTCCACTACTTCGGCTTCATGGTTTCCACCCATAAATCGAACGATTTCCATGACATCCCGAGACTGTCTGACCCCGGAACTGTCCTTATACCATTCAAGCATCTTTTTAATCTCCGTGTCAAGCGCCAATTTCTCAGGAGACTCCGAATCAACCGCCGCAGAGGCTTCCGATAATTGAAATGAAGCAAACAGTTGCAGTCGGGACTCGGAAGGCTTAAAGACAATACCGCCGATATCGGATTTAACGGTTTCAATCAGCGCCATCGCCTTATTCGTTGCACCCGACTCCAGTGCAGACCGCGCTTCTTCCAATCTCGCTCCGCTTTGAAGCAACGTTTTTTCTTGATACATATCCGTAAACAAACCCACTGTGCTCTTTAAAATCAGTCGGTCCAGTTTTTCAATTGTCTTTGACAGCGCTTCATAAACATCCTCATTGCTCGACTCGGGCTCTACCGTCAAAAGCGTATCCACCGATTTTTGAAATGCGGAAAAATCATTTTTCGCCTGAATGGTCGCCTCAGTCGTCGTCTCCACGAGGTATTGTTTAATATCTACCTGAACATCCAGCGCCTGCAACGTGTCTCCGGCCATACCAAACACTTGGTCGATCGCCGCCAGTACGAGATTTTCTATGGATTCTTCATCCGTGTCATCTACCGCCTTTTCGGGGCGCACTTCCGAATGGATCTCGGATGCCTCATTTATGGCGTCGCCTTCGGTCTGCCCGGATGCGGTGTCCTTTGAATCCGCCATCGTTTCCGATTGGCGTTCGGTGATCGGCTTGATCTTCACGGTTTCTCCGTCATTTTCATTCAATTTTTCTGCATCCGTTTTGTCAACCGCTTCATCTGATCCCGATCGCTCTATTGACGCATCTTCTGTTTTACGATGTCCTGTTTCTTTGACTTTGGGTGCCGCATCAAACAATACGGCATCCGCCACTGTCGCCTCCATCGTTTCCGCCACGGTCGACAAAACCGTCTCCGAATCGGATTCTGCTGTTAAAAGCGTCTGAATCACGGTAAGCAAATCGCTTGCCGACAGGTCTTCCGCCTGAATCGTTTTCAATCCAAGTGATTCTAAAAGGGACTGCACATCCGTGGTGCCCAGTACACTTGCAAGCGTTTCCAGAGCCTGTCCCGCAGCCTGTTCCGACAGCTCTCCGGAAGCACTTCCGTCGGCGCGCAGTTCGGAAAACTGTGTCAGGGATTCGAGAATCGCTCTTTTCACACGCTCCGGCAATTGTAAAAAATCACTGAGTTTGAGAAGCGTCTCCGCTTTCTTATCGACAGTGGCCTCATCCTCGTTCGGCGCCGTCAAAACTTTCAGCATTTCCCCATCGTCGTTGAGCGCAGAGTGAACGGCATTCAAATTGCCGGGCGTCATTTCTATGCCCTTATATAGTGCCGTTTCGACGGTCTCAAGCTTGGAATCGGTCGACCCCTGTGCCGTCTTCATAAAAGATTCCACCGATGATACCGTGTCGGTATCCGGCGTTTGATTGTATTTTGAAAAAAGCGTGTTTAACGCTTCCGCATTTTCTCCCGAAAAGGCGGCACTTGTCCCCGATGTGCTGTTTGCCGCACTTCGATTTGCAAAAGTCTGCTGCCCTTGGACATTAAGATTCTGAAAGATCGCACTGATTTTCATCTAATCACCTCTCAGAAAATATCGGCATTTTAAGCCGTATCCTTTACCTGCTTCTGTCGTTTTCCGTCTAAAGTAACCGCCAGAAGAACCACCGTTCCTCCGATCCATTGGTGGAGCGAAATCCCTTTGTGCAAATAAAGCAGGCTGAATACGATCGTGACAATCGGAATCAAATTGATAAACAAAGAAGTTTCGGTAACGCCGATTAGGTCCATCGCCCGTGCATAATAATAAAATCCCAAAACCGATGCAAAGACGGCTAAAAATACCATGTGCACAACATGCTCCGCTGTAATTGCCGAAAAATGATTGACTTCAAAGGGGACGGAGAGCCAAAAAAACGGCAAACTGTAAAAAAACTGATAAAAGATAATGGTTAAATAATCGTATCGCCCGAATAGTGGCTTAGAGGCAATGGAATAAACCACCCATGTCAGTACGGCACCAACCATCATGAGATACCCGATTAAACGGTCACTGCCGCTTCCTCCCGAATCCCCGCTGACAATCATAAACACACCTATAATGGATCCTGAAAAAATAATAAAATCCATCCAGCCCGCTTTACGCTTATAAAAAACCATCTCCGCAACAAGTGTTGCCGCGGGAATGGCGGCCAAGATCAAGGAAGAGGGTGCCGCTGAAATGTACCGAATCCCAGTATTTTCAAAGAAAAAGTACAGGGCGATACCAATGGATCCCGCCATAAAAAACAGCCCTCTGTCTTTAGGCTGTATGGTCATCGAAACCTTTTTTTGCTTCATCATCAGATAGAGCAAAGCCGTTGCCATTGTAAATCGAATCGCTCCGATTGTCATCGGCCCCAAAACATCCAATAAAACTTCAATACTGACAAATGAAATCCCCCACGTCACAACAGGGACCATCACACTCAAAATACCTTTCGTCTGATGTGTCACTTTTTCACCTCATACTATTGTTTTTAAAATGTCTTTTGCGGCGGCATAAGCTGAAGAAAAAGCCCACTGCAAATTATAGCCGCCCGAGTCCCCATCCACATCGAGCACTTCTCCGATCAAATAGAGCCCTTTGACTTTTTTTGAAGCCATCGTGCGTTTGTCTATTTCCTCCGTGGAGACCCCTCCGACAGTGACCATTGCGCGTTCGTAACCGTCGACAGTTTTTACCGTCACGGTATAACGCGTTAAAAAATTCAAAACCAAAAGGCGCATTTCGCGCGTTACTTCACCCAAATGCATCGATTCCAGTTCCGGTGGACAAAGGCCAAGCAGATATTTTTTCAGTGCTTCAGGTGTTTCCATCACATTGAAAAAACGACCAAAATTGGACCTGCCCTCCTCTTTTACAAGTGTCATAAACCGAGATTCGGCCCCTGCATACCCCACACCCAGAAAATCAATTTCCAGTTGATCTCCCGGAAGAAAATCACGGCTGTTGTCTAAAATAACCGGCCCACTGAGCCCAAAATGCGTAATGAGCAAAGTCCCAGAATACGTTTTTCCTTGTCGGTTCAATCTCCGATGCGTCACTTTTGCATTTTCAAAAACGACTCCTTGAAGTGCTGTAAGCGGTTTTTCTTTCAAGTAAACTGCCGCAAGACCGGGACGTGTCGTTTGAATT
>JASUTA010000043.1 GCA_030445805.1 Clostridiales bacterium | reverse complement strand
ATAGAAAAATAAATAGAAAAAGACAGCGCTCACTGCGCTGTCTTTCACTCCATAGTGCCGGATGAACGTCATTCTTAAATAGTGACATTATTGATTAATGACACTTTATATGAAGTCACTGATAGTGTCCTCGAATGAAAAGGTATATAATGAATAGAGGTTAGAAAATTCTGTAAATCTATTGATTCGGGGGTTAAAGTGCGTTATTCAAAGCGGGTACTGGATATTGTGGAAGCGCTTCTCGGACATGATGATTATGTCCCCATGGAAGCCATCGCCGAACAGATCGGCGTCAGTAAAAGAACAGTTTTCAGAGAAATGTCTTCCGTTGAGCCGCTCGTCGACCGCTTGGGGATGACACTGAATAAAAAAACGCGACTTGGCATATGGCTTGAAGCCACTGATTCACAAAGAGAGGCTTTTAAGGCACTGCTTCAGGGACAAGACTTAGAAGGATTTACACAAGAAGAACGGCACCGAATGATTTTAATCGAGCTTTTAAAGAGTCGAACGCCTCAAAAATTTTTCTCCTTTGCAAAGACGCTGGGCGTATCGGAAGCGACGATTTCCTATGACATGGACAAGATTGAACCATGGCTTACCTCCAGAGGGTTGGAACTCATTCGAAAGCCGGGTTACGGGGTTTATCTCAAAGGGTCTGAGACCAATTACAGAAAAGCACTGGTAGACTTTTTATATGAATATGAAGGCGATGAAATTCGGGGACAGGCAGCGATTGCGGAAATGGTTTTGGACTCGGATGTTTTAAGTCGCGTAAAAGGCATTTTGCATACTTTTGAAAACGAGCTGTCCGAACGCCTTACGGAGAATGCCTATTCGGCATTGAGCATTCACTTAGCCATTGCGGTACAAAGGGTGCTCTCCGAAGAACGCATTGACATGCCAAAGGACATACTGGATAGCTTAAAATCCGATTCTCAGTTTCAATTGGCATCTGAAATCGGTAAGCAGGTTGAATCCATATTTGGGATTGTATTCCCCGAAGACGAGATGGGCTACATTACGATGCATCTGAAAGGTTCCAAATTAAAGACAGGGAGCATTGTTCAGGATGACCTCATTTTATCCAATTTTGAAGTCACTCGGATGGCGTCGGGCATGATTCAGGCTTTTAAGAAATCCAGCGGCTATGATTTGGGGCATGATGAAAAGCTGTTGGTCGGATTAGTCGGCCATTTGAAACCGGCTTTGACGCGAATGAGTTTGTCAATGGACATTCGCAATCCATTGCTAGAAAAAATTAAGGAAATGTATCCTCAGATTTTTAAGCTGTCGAAACAAGCGGTTGAGGGCATTGAAAACACTTATAAATTGCAGTTCCCGGAGGCAGAGATCGGCTATTTGGCAATGCATTTCGGCGCCGCCGTGGAAAGAAAACAAAAAGAGAAGAAGAAAACGCGAATTAAAACAGGCGTGGTGTGCTCAAGCGGAATCGGGACTTCCAGTCTTTTGTCTTCAAGGCTTCAAAAATTGTTTCCGATGCTGGATTTAGTCGGACAGTACAGTAAAGTGGACATTATGTCGAAGCGGGCACCGATTGATCAATTGGATCTGCTCGTGTCAACAATTCCCCTGGAAACACTCGATATTCCCGTGGTACTGGTCAATCCGTTACTTCTGGAAGATGATGTGAAATGGCTCCAGAAGATTGTCGCTATGCCGCTGGAACAAAGTGTAGAAAGAAATGAAACTGCGGAGATTGAAACCGACCACATTCGAAACATTCGAGATATGACGGAAGGGGTTCTTCTCATTGAAAAGTATTTTGCACTTTATGAATCGGTCATGGTCAGAAATCTAACGGATTTAATTAAGCAAATTGCGGAACAGAGAACACATGACGGGAAGAGCCGGAAACGTTTGATTCGAGAACTGTCGGAACGGGAAAAACTCGGCAGTACCGTTTTGAGAGAAGAACAGATCATATTGTTACACGTCAAAACACCGGTAATCGATCACATTGAGATAACTGTTTGGCGACTTCAACGTTCTGTGGCGACAAAACGCGGCGAACGTGCGGAGATTGCAGTGGTTTTACTTGCGGGAGAAAATACACCTCCTGTGCAGATTGAACTCATGACGGCACTGAGCAAGGCGCTGATTGAGGAACTGAATTACGTGCATGCCATTCAGCATGCCGATTCAAAACAGCTGTTTGAAGCCGTGACCGCCGTGGCGCATCAATGGTTGAAACGTCGCTTGTCCGGAGGTGCTTATGAGAGATAAGCTTCAACATTTCGGGCGCTTGATGAGTCGTATGGTCATGCCGAATATCTCGGCATTTATTGCTTGGGGTGTCATCACCGCGCTTTTTACAGAGAACGGATGGTTTCCGAATGAATCATTGAGCCATCTGATTGAACCGCTGATCTTCTATGGATTGCCGATGCTGATTGCCTATACGGGTGGACGGTTGGTCGAAGAAAAGCGAGGCGGCGTAGTGGCTGTTGTGGCGACAATCGGTTTGACTGTCGGGTCACAGATTCCGATGTTTATCGGCGCAATGATTATGGGGCCGCTCAGCGGATGGCTTTTAAAGCGCCTTGAGCAGTTCTGGGTCAAACACACGCCGCTCGGTTTTGAAATGTTGGTTTCTAATTTTATATGCGGCCTTTTAGCGGCAGGATTGAGTATTCTTTCTTATTTGATTATCGGGCCGATGATTATTACTTTGATGGGCGTATTGAGAGATGCGGTTCAGGTTGTGGTTTCAAGGAACCTGCTTTTCTTATCCGCACTTTTTATAGAACCCGGTAAAATCTTATTTTTAAATAATGCCATCAATCACGGCATACTGAGTCCGCTCGGTCTACAGGATGTTGTCCGGGAAGGACGCTCTGTCTTCTTTCTCTTGGAAACGAATCCGGGGCCGGGACTCGGCATTCTCGCCGCGTATTGGTTTGCCGGAAGCGGAACGGTGAAAAAAACAGCCCCCGGCGCGATTGTCATCCATTTTTTTGGGGGCATTCATGAAATTTATTTTCCCTATGTGCTCATGTGTCCGTCACTGTTCTTTGCGGCAATATTGGGTGGCATGAGCGGCATATTGGTCTTTCAATTAACCGGTGCGGGACTTATTTTCACACCGTCCCCGGGAAGTATTTTTACCATTTTGACGATGACGCCAAAAGGTGCTTATTTGCCTGTACTTTCGGGCATTGCCATATCAACCGCGGTCTCTTTCGTATCGGGGAGCCTGATTCTGCACAACAAAGTGTTTGAAGAGGCGTCCCTTCCGGAAGTGGAGTCGTTGTTGACACATTATACGGGCGGATACCATGTTTCAAAAATATACTTTGCCTGTGATGCCGGCATGGGTTCAAGTGCTATGGGTGCATCGATGCTTTCGAAAATTTTGGAGAAAAACGGCGTCAGTATCCCGGTTGAAAATGTTTCGATTGATGGGTTGCCGGCATCGGCCGAAGTGGTGGTCACCTATGAGGAATTTATACCGATTGCAAAAAAGAGGACGCCCGAGGCATTGCATGTGGCGATAAGAGATTTTTTAGACAGGACAATTTACGAGCAATTGGCGGAAACGCTGATTGCGCATTTTGAGATGGTGGAGGTAAAAATGGAAAAGAAAAAACCCAATGAAATTTTGATGAGAAAAAATATCGTTTTAGGACATCCGTCGGTCAGTATGGACGAGGCGATTGAATTTGCCGGTCGGCTACTTTATGAAAGCGGATATGTTGAGGAACCTTATATTGCAGGGATGCATCAAAGAGAAGAAAAATTTTCGACTTATATCGGAAGCGGTGTTGCCATTCCGCATGGAGAAAATGAGGTCAAAGACAAAATTTTAGAATCGGGTATCGTGGTTGTGCAATATCCGGACGGCGTGGATTTCGGTGGCGGAAATATTGCCAAAATCGTTATCGGTATTGCAGGTAAGGGTAACGAACACCTTCAAATTTTGGCCAATATTGCAGAATCGATTGAAGAAGAAAGCATTTTAAACCAATTGTTGACGACGAAGGATCCGGAGTACATTTACAATCTCTTTTCAAGTGAGGAGATGTTTGGCGAATGATTATTACGATAACCCT
Organism: Clostridiales bacterium; assembly: GCA_030445805.1. Classification (GTDB taxonomy): domain Bacteria; phylum Bacillota; class Clostridia; order Peptostreptococcales; family Acidaminobacteraceae; genus JASUTA01. The sequence goes on along the minus strand of JASUTA010000043.1, from coordinate 13,047 downwards.
AAATCCGGCTATCGATAAGACCATTGAAATTACGGACTTTCGCATCGGCGCACTGAATAAGGTGGTCCGAACGGAACAGGACCCGGGCGGAAAGGGCATCAATGTTTCACGCGTGCTGCATGCACTCGGCGGTGAAAGTTTTGCGACGGGATTTCTCGGAGGCAGTGCGGGTCGTTTTATTAAAACGCGTCTCGATGCATTGGGGATCGCATCTCAATTTATTGAAGTGGCCGGTGAAACGAGAACCAATCTCAAAATATTTGATGCGGCTTCTTTCGAAACGACGGAGATCAACGAGTTGGGTCCCGAAATTCAAGCGGAAGATTTAGAGGCGCTTAAAGCGGTTTTAGAGAATAAAGTGACTCATGAAGACATTGTTATCTTGTCGGGCAGTGCACCCAAATCGGTTTCCGCCGATTACTATCGCCTTCTGATTGAAACCGCAAAAGCGGCAGGTGCGCGAGTTTTGTTGGATGCATCCGGTCAGTGGTTTGAAGCGGGTATTCAAGCACATCCGGATTTTATCAAACCCAATCGAGCAGAACTTGAGGAACATGTCAAACGACCGCTGAAGACAGATGAAGCGTTGATTGAAGCGGCTCGAGAACTGATTTCGGATGGTGTGAAAGCAGTCGGCATTACACTCGGGTCGGAAGGGGCACTTTATGTGACTGCAGTATCGGCTCATCGGATGCACCCACTCAAGGTGCGCGTCCACAGCGCCGTCGGTGCGGGAGATGCTTTTGTGGCTGCTTATGCACTTGGGCTCAGTCGATCAATGCCGATTGAGACCCTGCTTAAAATGGCTGTAGCGGCCAGTGCGGGAGCAGTGGAAACCCCAGGGACAAAACCGCCGACGAAAGAATGGGTCGAAGAGAAGATGAAAGACGTGAAAATTGTGAGCAATTGACGGCATCGAAGTTTTAAATGCCTGCAAGTGCAGTTATTTTGGATATGAGGTGAACGGTATGAAGACAACAGCAGTCAGAATGTACGGCGCAGATGACTTGAGACTCGAGACTTTTGAGCTTCCCGACATCAAGCCGGACGAAATTTTAGTCAAAGTCATTTCCGACAGTGTGTGTATGTCGACTTATAAGGCGCTTAAACAAGGAAAAAATCATAAACGCGTTCCGGACGATGTGCATGAAAATCCGATTATTATCGGGCATGAAATGGCCGGAATTATTGTAAAGGTCGGCAGTGATCATGAAGGCGCTTTTCATCCGGGGCAGAAATTTTCTCTGCAACCGGCTTTAAATTATAAGGGCAGTCCGTATTCGCCGGGCTATTCCTATCCGTATTTCGGCGGCAATGCAACTTACAATGTTATTCCGCATGAAGTCATGGAACTCGGCTGTTTGCTCGTTTATGAGGGCGAGGGCTTCTACGGCGCGTCACTGGGCGAACCGATGTCGTGCATTGTCGGCGGGTACCACGCGGCTTACCATACGGTACCCGGAGAATACAGGCACATTATGGGAACCAAAGTGGGTGGCAATATTGTGATTATGGGCGGAGCAGGTCCGATGGGGCTTGGCGCCGTTGAATATGCACTGGCTCAAGAAGCGGTGCCGAAGCGCGTTGTGGTGACGGATATCAGTCAGGATCGATTGGATCGCGCTGCGCGATTTGTGTCACCGGAAGAAGCGGCAAAAAAAGGCATTGAACTCCACTATGTCAATACGGCGGCTTACGAAGACCCGATTGCGTACCTTCTGTCTTTGACGGACGGTCACGGCTATGATGACGTTTTCGTCTATGCACCGGTAAAAGTATTGGTGGAACAGGGTGATCGCCTTCTGGCAAAAGACGGGTGCATGAACTTTTTCGCGGGTCCGACGGATCATGAATTCAATGCGCCGATTAACCTCTACAATGTGCATTACAGCAATACACATATTATGGGGTCAACCGGCGGAACAACGGAAGACCTCAAAGAGTCACTTGAGCTCGCGGCGACCGGGAAAATCAATCCGTCCGTTATGTTGACGCATATCGGAGGACTCAATGCAACCATTGAAACCGTCAAGAATCTGCCTAAGATTCCCGGCGGGAAAAAACTGATCTACAATCACATTGAGATGCCACTCACGGCGATTGACGATTTTGAAGCACTCGGTAAAACCGATCCGCTGTTTAAAAAATTGCATGAACTGGTGGAAAAACACAATGGGTTATGGAATGCCGAAGCGGAACAGTATCTGCTGAATCATTTTGGCGTTTTAGACAGTGACGCACAATAAAATAAAGCGCAATGAAAAGTGATGGGTATAAAATGAGAAAAGGCCGTTTATCGCGGGGAGGGGGCAAAACACGCGATAAGCGGCCGTTCTCTTTTTTGAATTTATAAAAGTATCAAAGTGTTGAATGATAGAAAAACGCTAAATTTATTTTGCAGATTGACCTTTTATGGATAAAATCCGTCGATTAATTGGTCCATCCGATCAGTAAGTTGCCTGAACCAGTGTCAATGAAATATCTTTTAGGGTTCCGTTTCGTGAAACGGTTACAGTGACGACATCGCCGACGGCATAGTTTTCTGCCAGTGTCTCGAGTTGAGTGAGACTTTCGACGGTTTCGCCGTCAAAGGTGACGATGCGGTCTCCGGCTTGCAGGGTGCTGTCACCGGTTACATCGGTGACATAGACGCCTGCTTCTCTGACGCGATACATCATTGCGGTAAGGGAATCTTCTATATCAACGGCGTCGAATCCGAGACTGACTTTTCCGGGAATGTAACCATACTGGATTAATTGTGCGATGACGGTTCGTGCATCGTTGGAAGGGATTGCAAACCCCAGACCTTCGGCCTCTGTTCCGGCGGATTTTGCATTGACGATTCCGATGAGTTCACCGTAAGCATTGAAGAGACCGCCGCCGGAATTACCGGGGCTGATGGCCGCCGATGTTTGAAGCAGTGTCATGGTGGTGTCGTCAATGGTAATGCTGCGATTCAAAGCGGAGATAATGCCCTCGGTGACGGTGCCGCCCAGTTCGCCGAGCGGGTTCCCGATGGCTACGGCCAGTTCTCCGACGACTAAGCTGTCGGAATCCCCAAAAGTGACCGTCGGTAAATTAGTCGCATCTATTTTTATAACGGCAATGTCGCTATCCTCATCGCGCCCGATCAATTCGGCACTGTATTCAGTGCCGTCCCTCAAGGTGACTTTAATGGTGGAAGCACCTTCGATGACGTGATTATTGGTGGCAATGTATCCGTCGGAAGTGACGATGACTCCGCTTCCGGCGCCTTCAGAAACATACTGCTGGACACGTCCGCCTGTGACGACGGTTTCGGTTCTAATTTCTACGACCGCATCTGCCGTCTGATCGACGATTTCGGGGATGGTCATTTCGGTGTCTGAAGTCGAGTAGGAGAGAACGGTTAAGTCGGTGCTTTGAGAAGACTGTGTATCCGAGGTGGCTTCTGCCGTTTGAGAAGCGACGACGGTTGTTTCGGATTCGGTTAATGCGGCTTGGAGAATATAGCCGCCTCCAAATCCCCAAAGAAAGATAGAAACGCTCAGAAAAATAATCAATGGTTTGTTGGACTGCATACGCCATACCTCCTGTCACATTCGTTTAAGCTTTGAATTTATTGTAGCAGGGAAATCTTAAGTGAAGCTGAAAGAAACGGCAAACAAACTGTAAATGAAATTTTTCGAAACTGTGAACGCCATGCATCGAGTGGAACCCATTCTATTGAAAAAAAAGACATCTCTCGGAGTTGAGAGATGTCTTTCGGAAACATAAGAGGACTAGCTAAGTTTGGAATAAAATTCTACAACCAGGTGAACATCGATTTCAATCGGGATTTCATTCATTTCCGGAAGCCGAGTGACGATGCCTGAAAAGGTTTGTGAGTCAACCGAAAAGTAAGGGGGTGCCGACAGCGCACGGGAATCGAGCGCCTCTTTAAATGGTGTTACTTTTCGAGAACGTTCCCGCAGTACGATGACATCGTTGACATGGACTGCATAAGAGGGAATGTCGATCTTGTCGCCGTTGACAAGAAAATGTCCGTGGACGACCATTTGTCGGGCTTGACGTATGGAAGAGGCGAACCCCATTCGATAGACGACATTGTCCAGTCGAAATTCCAGACTTTTGACCAATGCATTGCCCGTTTGCTCAGGCGCCTTCATTGCCGCCTTGATGTAGCGTTTAAATTGTTTTTCCATGACTTCGTAATAGCCGCGAAGTCTTTGTTTTTCCAGTAGTTGTCGACCGTAGGACGACAGGTTTTTCACATCGCGTGATTGGCCGTTCCCAGCGCGTTTCATCGCTTTTGGGTGGCCTGAAACGTTTAAGTTGAGCCTACGGCATTGTTTAAACCTAGGCCCGCGCATTCTTGCCATAAAATTCTCCAAAACATAAATTTGCCGCGATAATTTTATGCCTTTATGGGATTATAGCATAGGGAAAAGAAAAAGTAAATGATAATCATTATTAATTAAATGATACAATTCCGCCCACCTACCTGTGTAATCGGAGTAAATAGAGGTATAAATTGTATGTATCTCTAATAAAACACACAAAAAAACATAAGAAATAGGGATTCTGATAAAGATGCGGACGCAATGATGCGTTTTGCCGGAGCATTTTGAAAATGAAAAGGAGGAAAGTGGTATGGCAATGATTCCGTATATTAATTTTGGCGGAGAGTGTAAAGAAGCGGTGACGTTTTATGCAAAAGCTTTTGGTGTTGAATTGCCCCAAATGATGTTTTATAAAGACATGCCTCCGAATCCCGAAGCTCCGTTTCCGGAAGGTGCGGAAGATTTTGTGATGCATGCAATGCTGACGGTCGGAAGCGATACAATCATGTTCTCCGACGTGCCGCCGGGAATGCCCATGAGCAAAGGAAACAATATCTCGATCCTAATTTCTTTGCCGGATGAAGAAAAGCTGAAAAGTGTGTTTGATGCGTTATCGGAAGGTGGCGAGGTGACGATGCCGCTGCAACCGACTTTCTGGACTAAGGTCTATGGGGCTTTGACGGATCGGTTCGGTATTGCATGGCAGTTCAATTACGATGAAATTGCCTAAATCTCCCAAAAGGGGTTGACGCTTTTTCGGTATTTGATATGATGGTTTTATTCACCTGTGGTTAGGCACAAATACACTGTGGAGGAATTTATGTGGCAAATTGAACGGACAACTTATGAACCGGAGAAGCGCCTTGTAGAGGAGAGTCTGTTTACAGTGGGAAACGGATATCTCGGCGTCAGAGGGTGTTTTGAAGAGGGGACTCACGCGTCGAGCATGCGGGGGACGTATATCAACGGCCTCTATGATCGCGTCCCGATGCGCCATGCGGAAATGGCATATGGATTCCCTGAGATTCAGGACAAACAGCCGAGAATTATAGACACGCAAACCTGTGAAGTCTATTTGGATGATGAGCGTGTAACACTGAAATCAAAGCGTTACCGGGATTATGTCAGACGATTGGACTACCGCAAAGGCCTTTCGGAGAGACGGTATGTGTTTAAGACAAAATCCGGCAAAGAAGGCGAAGTGTCTTTTGAAAGACTGGCGTCTCTGACGCGGAAGAATCTGTTGATCTATCGGATCAAAGTCGTTTACAACGGTAAAATCGAGTTGCGTTCAAAAATAGATTGCAATATACAAAATAGAGGCAATACGAAGGATCCGCGAGTGGGCGCGGGACATATGCGCCTGATGAAGACCCTAAATATTGCAAAGCAAGACAATCAAATCAAGTGTCTGATGGAAACGGCTCATACGCGTATCGAACAGGCGACGGTTGTTCGCTATCAGGTCATGTCCAAGGGAGCGGAGGTTCCCTTGGTGCATTTGACCAACGAAACGGAAGCCATGACCATCGTTACTGGACACGATGAAATGGTAATGGAAAAGCTCTGTATATTTACGGATGGCTTGCGCCACGGTGATGCGATGTCTGCTGCCGAGGCACTGGCGGAAGAAAATCTCGAAACGGATTTTTCAAAGTTGTGTGCAGAACAAAGTGACTTTTTAGACCGATATTGGGCGGTATCCGATATTGAAATTTTTGGGGACGATCGGGCACAAATTTCCGTGCGGTTCATGCTGTTTCAGCTCCTGCAATCTGTGGGGACGGATGCCTATTCAAACATTTCGGCAAAAGGGCTGTCGGGAGCGGGGTATGAAGGGCACTATTTTTGGGACACTGAAATTTACGTTTTGCCGATTATGCAAATGACGCAACCGGAAATTGCGGAAAGCTTGCTCAAATATCGACATCGCATTTTGCCAATGGCCGGGAAACGGGCCCGCGAACTCGGTCATGCCAAAGGAGTGGCTTATCCGTGGCGTACCATTTCAGGAATTGAGTGTTCCGGGTATTTCCCCGCGGGAACGGCACAGTATCACATTAACGCGGATATCGCTTATGCGTTTATACAGCATTATTTATACAATGAAGATCTTGATTTTATGGCGGACTACGGTCTTGAAGTCCTGTTTGAGACGGCTCGGCTCTGGTGGGCAATCGGCAGTTTTCACCGAGGTGAATTTATGATTCACAGTGTGACGGGGCCGGATGAGTACACAGCGCTTGTGAGCAACAACTACTATACCAACGCCATGGCGAAGTACAATTTGACATGGGCGGTAAAATTGTATGAAATCTTTTCAAAACTCGGTGGCGAGCGGCATGAAAAATTCAAGGCGCTCTGTGAGCGATTGTCCCTTGACGATGCTGAAATCGACAGAATGCGTGATTCGGCGGAACACATGTACTTTGCTTACGATGCCGTGATGGATTTGTATGCGCAGGATGATACGTTTTTAACGAAACCGGTTTGGCCGTTCCGGGACACACCGAAAGACCATTATCCGCTTTTGCTGTATTTCCATCCATTGACGATCTATCGGCATCAAGTGCTCAAGCAGGCGGATACACTACTTGCACATTTTCTCCTCGAAGATTATGTGACCGATCTTCAGATTTCCAATGCCTACAGTTATTATGAACCTCTGACGACGCACGACTCTTCATTGTCCACTTGCATTTACGGCATTATGGCATCGCGGTGTGGGAGGGAAAAACAGGCGGAATCGTTTTTTATGGAGTCGCTTCGTTTGGATTTGGACGATACGCATCACAATACAAAGGACGGCTTGCATATGGCCAATATGGGGGGCACACTGCTTGGCGTCGTCGCAGGATTTTCAGGTCTGCGCATTAAAGAAGAGGGACTCGTATTCCGCCCGACTTGCCCCGGTATGTGGCAGGGGTATCGTTATCACATTAAATATAAGGCGCGGTTGCTAGAAGTTCATGTGACCGAATCGACGTTTAAACTGAAATGCCTCTCGGGGAAACCACTTGAAGTGGAAATTTTCGGTGAAAAATATCTGGTAGAAAATGAAGTCAACATTGGCACAAAGAACGAAGGAGGATGATTTGGAAAATCGTGCGGTTATTTTTGATTTAGACGGGGTTTTAACGGAGACGAGCCGGGCTCATTTTTTGGCGTGGCAGGCGCTGGCGAAATCCCTCGGATTTGAACTCCCTGATTCTGTGGAAGATGCGGTTCGAGGCATTTCCAGATTGGCGTCTCTGGAGATTGTCCTCGAGGCAGGCGGCATGACAGATCGGTTTTCACAGCCGGAAAAGGTGGCGCTTGCGGAAAAGAAAAATGCCATGTATGTGGAACAAATCAAAGGGTATACTGCCGATGATTTGTTTGAAGGCGCCGATGAATTGCTTCGAATGCTCAAAGTGAAAGGGTATAAAGTTGCATTGGCCTCGGCGAGTAAAAATGCGCCGTTTTTACTGGATGCCATGGGCATTGCCGATCGTTTTGATGCAGTGGTCGATCCGGCGACGCTGAAAAACGGCAAACCGGATCCTGAAATTTTTCTCAAGGCGGCTGAATTGGTGAAGTCATTTCCCGAAAATTGTATCGGTGTCGAAGATGCCTATGCGGGCATTGAAAGTATTCGGGCGGCGGGGATGAAGGCAATCGGAATCGGAAAACCGGAAGTGCTTTCCAATTGTGAAACGGTTTACCCAGACTTAAAAACAGCTCTGGATGATTATTTTTCAACACTTTGACGTTGCAGTATGGAGGGGTTACTGGTATAGTCAAATGGGGGATGCTTTTGTATCGCCCTTTTAATCCAACAAGGGAGAAAAAAATGGATAAGCAGATGGACAAGAGAATAGCAGTACTTATTGATGCAGACAATGTTTCGGAACGCTATATCAAGCACATTATCGATGAGGTGTCCAATCACGGGACGCCGACTTATAAGCGCATTTATGGCGATTGGACAAAACCCAATCTCAGTTCTTGGAAAAATGTTCTGCTCAAACATTCGATTAGTCCCATCCAACAGTACAGCTACACGACGGGAAAAAACGCGACAGATGCGGCCTTAATCATTGACGCTATGGATATTTTATATTCGGGCAATGTCGATGGATTTTGCATTGTATCCAGTGACAGCGATTTTACGAAGTTGGCGGCAAGGCTTAGAGAAGCCGGCATGTACGTTTTGGGAATGGGAGAGAAAAAGACGCCGCAACCGTTTATTGCGGCTTGTGAGAAATTCAAGTACCTTGAAATTTTGGCATCGCCTCCGACGGAAGACGAATCACCGAAAGATTCAAAAGCACGTTCAGAAGGCAAAGCCGGCATTATCAATAAGACGGAATTGATTGATGTCATTAGAAGCATTATCAATGAAATATCCGATGAAGACGGATGGGCTTTCCTCGGAGAACTGGGAAGCGTTCTCAATAAACGCTATCCGGACTTTGACACGCGTAACTATGGGTATTCAAAATTGACACCTTTTGTATCGTCGCTCAATAAATTTGAGATTGAGTCGAGAAAGACGAGCAATCCAAATGTCAATTTGAAATACATCAGAAACATCAGAACGCGTGCTGCTCAGCGTTCAAAGTAGACGGGAGAGAACACAGTGAAAATTGTTATGTTGTATTTTTCGGGGAGCGGTAATACGGCTTACCTTATGAGACAATTGGAACGTCAATGGGAGAATTTATCGGTATCGTATCAGACTTTTGAAATGGAAAAATTTCAAGAGGAGGATGTAAGTGCTTTAGAGGATGCCGACTATATCCTTTTTGCGTATCCGGTTTTCGGGTCGATGGCGCCAATGATCGTTTGGCGTTTTGTCAAAAAATACGCCGCTGCATTCAAAGGGAAAAAGGGCGCTGTCGTGGCAACCCAAGCGGTCTTTTCAGGCGACGGTGGCGCTTATCTTGCAAGAATTTTGAAAAAGTGCGAGATGGATGTGGTTTCTATTGAGCATTTCAAAATGCCGAGCAGTCGGTCTGACGGGCGATTTTTTTCGGCGCCGAGCGAGGAAAAAAAGGCGGCGGCGCGAAAGGTAGTCAATCAAAAAGCCGAGCTCTATGCCATTGATTTTGCCAAAGAGCGGTTTTATAAAATCGGAGATCATTTCTCGGCGATGCTCTTAGGCGCGTTCCAACGCATTCCGTTTTCAAAAATGGAAAGGCGGCTGTCGAAGAACATTCGGTTTGACTGGTCCAGATGTATCGCCTGTGGGCTTTGCACGGAGATTTGTCCGGTAGACAATTTAAGTTTGATTTTGGACTCCAAGGCAGGAGAACCGGCGGTTGCACAGGCAGGAAAATGCTCAATTTGTTACCGCTGTGTGAATCAATGTCCTCAAAAGGCCATTTCGATTTTGGGCAAACGCCCGCCCCGTGAGCAGTATAAGGGGATTGAATAACGTATAAAGAAACGCACCTCAGGTCACATGTGACTCAAGGTGCGTTTTTATTATTGTTCGGCAACCGGTTCAGGATATTCAAAATCGTTTAGCACATCGCCTGTATCATCGTCTACAACGGTGATTACGCAGTGCTGGTCAAAATTGTCGTAGAGCTGATAAGTCATGGAAGCAATGCTTACCATGAGCGGCGTCATATCAAAGAATGTCTCATCATAACCGGCTTTATCCACTTTGATGACGACGTATTCATAATGGCCGTCGGATGACGTAATGGATTTGACATAAGGGGTATCATCGGAACCGACCATTTCGGAGAATGCGGCGTCAATATTCGTTCGAAGATCCGAAAGGAGCGCTTCGTGTTGAGCGGCTGTCATGGTAATGCTGACGGAACCGTCGCCATTTACGACGGTGCTGACAAATCCCTGTTCGGCGTTGAATGCATCCGGATCGAAATTTTCTTCTTCGCTGAAATACTCGGCGGGAAGGGTAATGGTCACATTACCGGATTGAGATACTTCTCCGGAAGGTGCTGCGGTGGTTGCCGGAGCTGTCTCAGTAGTTGTTTCCGTTGTCGCATCGCTATCGGAAGGTGTCGATTCGACCTCGGAAGAAGCGACGGTCTCTGAAGTGGCAGCGGTGCTTTGATCGGTATTTTGGCAGCCGAGGCTGGCAAAGAGCATGCTTAAAATTAATAGAAAAATCCCTAGTTTTTTCATAATAAAGGTCCTCTCATCCTTTTTTTGGTGTCAATCTATTATACACGATTTCATTTTAATAAAACAGAATAAATCATGAGATAAAAGCGTTTGACTAAAGATGACTTAAACGGTTGACGATATCTGCGATTTGGTTGTCTCGAGTGGGGCCGGACCAGTTGACGACACCGCTTGCAGAGAGTGGTGCACCTTTGGATTCGCACGCGGATTTGATTTGTTTCACGGCGTGATTGCCACCCATCCACGGCTTTTTCAGGTGCTGGGTGACAAAGCAACAGACCTTTTTCCCTGAAAGATCAGAGACTTGAGCGAGGTACTGTCTCATGACCGGGCAAAGGGAAAAAGCCTGCACCGGTGAGGCGAAAATAATGGTGTCATAGGGTGTTGTGTCCGGAGAAAAAGTGAGTGACATCGGCGCAGAAGCACGCGGAGTGTCGTTTTCGGCGAGGATGCGTTCCAAAGTTACCGCATAACCGTTTTCTTTTAAGGACTGTTCCAACTTTTCTGCAACCGACAGGGTATTTCCGGTTTGAGAGTACACAATAATTCCGATTGTCATTTCGCGTCTCCTTAAAATTAAATGATGTAAAAGCCGTCTAACCAGAGGATACCATTGAGTAAACCGAATTTCAAGATTATACTTAAGAAAGAGGCTCATTTAAGGAGGTTGCAATGGAACGTGAAATTTTACTGTTAGGAAACCCGAAATTGTATGAGCGCAGTGACGCGGTTAAAGAAGAAGATCTCGCGGCATTGGCGCCGGATATTCAAGATCTACACGATACATTAATTGCTTTTCGAAACAAGTATCAAGCAGGCCGGGCGATTGCCGCGCCTCAAATCGGCATTCAAAAGCGGCTGCTGTATATGTATATCGATGAACCGACGGTGTTTATCAATCCTGTTTTGACCTTTATCGGAGAGGAGACGATGGAAGTCATGGACGATTGCATGTCTTTCCCGACACTGCTCGTCAAAGTCAGACGTTATCGAAAATGCAAAATCCAATACCGTGATCCGGAATGGAATGCGTGTGAGATAGTGCTGGAAGGAGATTTATCGGAACTCTTGCAACACGAATACGATCATTTGGATGGCATCCTTGCGACCATGCGTGCTATTGATGATCATTCGTTTTACATGAAGAAAGAAGCCATTTGCGATTAAGGGCAGGCCTCGAGTTGTTTTAAGAGAAAAACCCCGCTTCCATTTATACAGGAAGCGGGGTTTTAAATTTTGGTGGAGATAAGCGGGCTCGAACCGCTGGCCTCTTGAATGCCATTCAAGCGCTCTCCCAGCTGAGCTATACCCCCATGAAAAAATAAAGATTTTATAAAGAATTGGAAAAAATCGACTGCAAATACATTTTAGACGTTTTCTAATAAAAAATCAAGGTATAATAGAAATAAGACATCTTTTATTATAGGTTGATACGCTGACAGACTTTATTTTCTTAAAAGATTGATCATACTGGATATTAGGTGTCAATATGTCTTTGGGGAGAGCGCTTATGAATTTATCCAAGAAAATTGCACTTTATGTTGGGTTACTTTCTCTTGTAATTGCCCTGGGTATGGGGATAACGGCAATTATTTTTTCTTCCGACAGCGTTTTGAAAGAAGGTAAGCGATCACTGTCACAAGAAGCGGTCACGGGAGCTCAAGAAGTTTCTTATATGATTGCTTTGAGAGAGGAAGCACTTTCGGGAATTGCATCGCGGGCAAGAACGCGAACGATGGATTGGACGACGCAACAAGAATCCATTCAGCCGGATGTGGAACGTCTGGGCTATTTGGATATCGCGGTTGTTACGCCGGATGGAAACGCTCGATTTGTAATGAGCGGTTCTCAAGTGTCTTTGGCAGGGGATGCGGCTATTCAAAAAGCGCTTCAAGGAGAAAGTGCCATTTCTACACCGGAAAAAAATCCGATGGGAGACGGGTTGATTTACAAGTACAGCGTCCCGATCGAAGATGAAAACGGAAAGGTTATAGGTGCATTAACGGCAATCAGAGATGTTGAGGCTTTAAGTCTCGTCGTCGATGAACTCGGGTATGGAGAAAACGGATACGCCTATATTATGGATGGAACGGGAACGATTATCGCACACCCGAATCGAGATTTAGTGACGGCGCAAACGAACTTATTTGAAGAGAGCAAGACCAATGAGAGCTTTGTTGAAGTCGCAAAACTCGCAGAAACGATGCTCGCGGAAAAAAGTGGTATCGGAGAGTACCTGTTTAATGGCAATCAAGTCTTTGCCGCGTATGAAGCGATTGAGGGTTCCGACTGGATTTTAGTTAATACGGCTATCAGAAGTGAATTCCTGACGGATGTCAATCACCTTAAACTGATACTGTACGGCATGACGGCACTTGCTTTTATAATCGGATTGATCTTGGCTTTCTATATCGGAAATTCAATCGGAAATCCAATTAAAGCGTTGGCTTCTGAAGTCGGAAAAATTGCCGATTATGATCTCAGAGAAACAGACAGTCAAACGGAGCGTTTCATCAAGAGAACCGATGAAGTCGGAACGATTGCCAAGGCTGTTTCCACAATGCGCCTTAACTTAAAAACCCTC
>JASUTA010000042.1 GCA_030445805.1 Clostridiales bacterium | reverse complement strand
TTATATTCATTTCTACACAAAATATATTGTTTTTTCAATTTCAATACTATGTAATATTAATTGTTTTGTACACTTTTGTTTTTCGATATCGCCAACCAATACTGTTCAAAACGAATCATTTTGTTAAATAATTAAGTCTTCTACTTTCTCTCCGTTTTCAAAATGTGACTCGACAATACGCGCAACGTCGTCATCCTGCACATTGCCATACCAAGTGCCCTCCGGATAAACCACTACAATCGGTCCCTTGTCGCAAATTGCAAAACACCCCGTATTGGTAACCATCACTTCACCGGAGAGTCCGGCATCGTCAATTTCCTCCATGAATCGCATAACGAGGTCTACACTGCCTTTCGAATGACAAAAACCTTTCTGGACACCGTTAACTCTGCAACTTGTGCAGACAAATACATGATATTTAGGCTGAACCATTTTTCTGCTCCTTTCAACACGAGGGCGGCATCGCCGCCCTCTTCTCTTTTATTTTTAACATCATCAGATGGCGCGTTCCGAGCGGAAAGCACGTGCCGCTTCATCCACCACTTCTTCGATACGCCCATACGTCATCATGACTTTAACGCCTTTTTCCATCAATTTTCGCTTCGGCGCTTCACCGATTCGCATGGCGACAACGCAAACGCAATCTTGAACCGCTTCTAAAATCTGATCCATCTTGACGTTTTTTCCGCCGCCGTTTCCGTCACAGGATTCGGAGCCGTCACAATACTTGCTGACACTGCGTCGCTCTTTAAATCGAACCGTTCCGCCTTCATATTCATATATGTAGAAATCGCTGGCATGTCCGAAATGCTGGTCGACCAATATGCCGCCTTTAGAAGCTACCGCAAAGAGTGGCAACGCAGGCTTCACAGGTGTGTCACTTACTTTTTCACTCAAGACATCTATGGTAGTCACCTGTGTTTTCCAAGCTTCCGACTCCGCCTCAAGGCTGAATGATTCGTCATTGTCAAGTGTCCCGACCGCGTCTGCACGACACTGCTTGCAATGGTACATCTGTTTTAAAATCGCACTGTTTTGCTTTCTGATTTCCATGATTTCTTTGTTGCTGGTGAGTGGCATATTTTCAAAGACGCTGCCCTTCACCGGAATCATTTGCATGAGATTGGTAATCTCACAACCGAGTTCCTTCGCTTTTTCCACAACCGCTCCGATATGTGCATCGTTGATGCCTTTCAGAACCACGGTATTCACTTTGACAATCAGTCCTTTTTCGGTGAGCATCTTTATGCCCGCCAGTTGGTTTGCCAAAAGAATGGATGCACCGATTTCACCGGTATAACGCGTCCCCATATAATCAATGTATTGATAAATGTCTTTTCCTATACGCGGATCGACTGCATTGAGTGTAACCGTCACATGTGAAACACCGAGTTCAACGAGTTCATTGGCATATTGAGGCAACATCAAACCATTTGTTGAAATACAAAACGTAACATCCGGGTCATACGCATGAATCAATTGGAGTGTTTCGCGGGTCTTTTCATAATTCGCGAGTGCATCCCCCGGCCCCGCAATCCCGACAACCGTCAGATTTGGCATTTTTTCTTTAACATAAACGTATTTCTTGTATGCCTCTTCAGGAGAAAGCGTCTGTGTCGTTACACCGGGACGACTTTCATTCGGGCAATCGTATTTGCGCACACAGTAATTGCACTGAATGTTACATGCCGGCGCAATCGGCAAATGGATCCTTGCATATCCTGTACCGCATCCGTTAAAGCAGGGATGCTTCTTCGTTTTCTCTTCAATACTCATCTTTCCCCCTACAACCAGTTTCAATTCCGGTGCCTTACGCGTCTCATCATAGTATTTGTCATAAAGGGTTTCTCTGTAACTGCTTTCTTTTAAAGTCAACAACGTATTGGTAACACGGTCGAGAAGATCAATAGATCCCTCATATCCCAACATACGAACGCGTTGTCCACCGATGTGGTCATGTATCGGGAAAGCACATCTCACAAGCGGAACACCCATTTTTTCTTCAATACGTCTGCCGTCGGAACTTCCGATCATGACATTGGCTTTTGTATCCGCAACAAATTGTTCAATATGATCAAAATCCGTATCCTGTGCGATCACAAAATGATCGTTAAACATAAATTGTCCGACTTCCGCAATACCCGTTTTAATTTTATCTTCCAGAGCAGAACATTTTGCTCCGGTTGCCGCCACGGTCGACATCAATCCATTTTCAATGCAAAGTTGCGTCATACTGTATACAAAATCCGGTTCTCCGAATATCGCCGCACGCCCTTCGGCGTTGTATTTATGCGAATCCACCATCGCATCAAGATATCGACCCCTGGATTGAATCAATGCCTTCGGCACTTTTGCACCCGTCTTCGTCAGCGCCTCTAAAAAAGCATCGGTATCACGCAGGCCCACAGGCAAATTCAATCGAATCAGCGGAACGCCGTATGTTTTTTCAAGGTAATATCCGGGAGATTTCTCATTTTCTATAAAAGTAGAAAGTTCAATGGTGTATCTGGCACCTGCCATTTTGGAAATATCTTCGACCGATGTGCCGTGTTGCGGCAGTCGGTTATAAACCGGCTGATGAACCCCGTCGAGGTTTTCAGAGAGGTCGGGAAGCAAAACAACGTCAAGCCTCATTGAATCAAATACCGATTTCAAAAATCGCGTATCCGCCGGACTGATCATTCCGGTGATCACGTTGATACCATCGTGTTTTTCCGGTTTCATTTCCACTTGTTCTACGATCGCTCTAAGCGCTTGAAAAAAGCCTTCATATTGTGTGCCCGCATAGCCGGCAGTCGAAACATGGATGATCTTTCCTTTATAATCCGGATGCGTTTCGTTAAAATCTTTTATCATGCGTTTCAAGTCTTCGCCTATGGTTTCAGCAAGGCATGTTGTGGAAACGCCGATTACTTCAGGTTCATAAAGTTTAATCAAAGTTTCCAGTCCTTTGATCAGGTTCTTTTCTCCGCCAAACACGGTGCCTTCTTCCGTCAAGGATGAAGAAGCAATATCGACCGGTTCATTGTAGTGAGTCGCCATGTGTCTTCTGATATACGTCGCACAGCCTTGTGAGCCGTGAAGAATGGTCATACATTTTTTTATCCCGTAAAAAGCGCTTACGCTGCCCATCGGCATACACATTTTGCAAGGGTTCACATTTAAATTGACTAAATTTTTACTCATGCTCCCCCTCCTCCGTTAAAAATTCAGGCACTTGAAGATACTGCCACACCGGGCTGTTCATTGAACTGTTGATTTCATTCGTAAAGTTGATAACGCCTTCATATCCGGCAAGCGCGTGCTTGCGTTCGTGATTGTGATCGCAAAATGCAACGCCGAGTTTATACGCTAAAGGCCTTTCTTTAACACCCCCTACCAGGATGTCAGCCCCTTTTTCCCGCATAAAGAGTTCGAGCTCCGTCGGATTCGCATCATCCAATATGACCGCATCGTCATCGACGAGTGTGCCGATGATTTCATAATCCTCCGGTTTACCGGTCTGTGTCCCGACGACAACCGTTTTAATGCCCATTGCATTAAATTGGCGAATCAGTGAAATGGCCTTAAATCCGCCGCCGACATAAATGGCCGCTCTCTTTCCGGTCAATCTCGGGATTCTGCTTTCCAAAAATCCTTTCAATTTGGCTTCTTCCCGTCGGATAAGGGCTTTAGCGCGGTTTACATTTTCTTGCGTACCCACTGCTTCCGCCACTCTCAAAATGGAAGCCGAAGTATCTTCGATGCCAAAAAAGCTCACTTTGACAAAAGGAATATTCATTTCCGATTCCATCTGTTTGGCCAGATAGGTCATCGATCCCGCACATTGCACGAGGTTGAGAGAAGCCGTCGGCGCCTTAATCAGCGACTCATAGGACGCATCTCCCGTAATCGTGGAAACCACTTCTATACCAATTTCTTTCATGTAGTTTTGTATAATCCACATTTCTCCGGCGAGATTAAAATCGCCGAGTATATTGACACTTCTCGCTTTTTTCGGGCCCGTATGCGGCCGTATCAGTGTCATAATGGCATCGCACGCCATGCGATACCCATAAGATTTATTTCCGGAAAATCCGGGCGATTTAACCGGAATCACGCGAATGCCGTACTTCGCTTCCGCTTCTTTGCAAACTGCATCCACATCATCGCCAATGACGCCGACGATACAAGTGGCATAGACAAAAATCACTTTCGGCGTTTCTTTAGCCACCAGTTCTTCAATGGCTTTTCCGAGCTTCTTCTCGCCGCCGAATACGACATCCTGTTCAGATAGATCCGTCGAAAAACTGTTTCTGAAAAGTTCGCTCCCACTGGAGAGGCTCCCCCGGATGTCCCATGTGTAACTGGCACATCCAATGGGGCCGTGCACGATATGGAAGGCATCTGTAATCGGATTGAGAACAACACGCGCTCCGCAGTAAACGCAAGCTCTTTGGCTGACGGCACCGCTCAGGCTGTCGCTGTCGCATTGAAGCGAACCACATCCGTCCGATTGATTTTTGCCATATTGTATAAAACTTTTTCTTTCTTCCAATATCTTTAATTCGCTCAATTCTATCCCCTCCGTTTGGGAACGTGGTGCGGTCCCTAAAGGACCACATCCACGTCTTCATCCGCACAGGTTCGATCAAAGTGATCGAGCAATGCGTTTGTTATGAGTTCAACCAATCTCAATGCACCCTTGTATCCTACAATCGGGAAATAAGAATGTGCATATCGATCGAGCACCGGGAATCCGGCTCTGACAAAAGGAATTTCTTCCGCTTTCGCGATTTGCTTGCCGTAGCTTGAACCGATGAGCAAATCAACCGATTCGTTTTTAATCCACTGATGTAAATCGAAGAGGTCAGCCGCCGCTTTTGCCTTGCAGCCTTCCATACCGAATTTTGCAAACATCTCTTTTGCCTTAATTTCAAATCCTTCACCCGGAGTACCGGTCACAACGTATTTAGGAATCATTCCCATTTCAAGGACAAGTGCCGTCAAACCGAGTACGGTATCCGGATCACCGAAGATCGCCACTTTTTTGCCGTGATGATAAAAATGTGCATCCAGCATAACGTCGACCAACTGTCCGCGTTCATCTTCCAAAGCTTGCGGTATCTCAGTACCGGAAAGTTGAGCCATCTTCATCAATAATTCATCGGTTCCTTCAATGCCCATCGGGAGCGGCAATACATCATAAGGCACTTTGCATTTTCTGTCCAGAACATTCGCAGGCTCTGTCGATGTAAACATTCCGAGCGCCAATACGTGCTTGGCATCCCCGAGCGCCGTAATCTCTTCGATGGTCGTTCCGCCTTTCGGATACATTTCGTAATTGCCTGTCATAGGAGAATCCATGACGCCGCTTTGATCCGGGAACATGATATATGGCATTTCCATCAATCCTGCGAGTCGTTTCAGTTCGCGAATGTCCCCCGGATTAACAAACCCCGGAAAAATCCCTACTTTGCCATTTTTTGTTCCGGTCGATTCTGCCAGATACTTGATAAACCCGCTCATCATATTGTAGAAACCGGTTACGTGTGATCCGACATAACTCGGGGTATTCGTGTGAACCGCGAGTTTGCCTTCCGGCATGTCGAAATCCATGATGTACGATCCGACGTCGTCACCGATGGTTTCACTGAGGCATGTGGTATGCACTGCAATGATATCCGGATTGTAAATATCAAAGACATTTTTCATACCGGTTTTAAGGTTACTTCCGCCGCCGAATACCGATGCACCTTCTGTAAAAGAGCTGGTCGATGCAATCGCCGGTTCTTTAAAGTGGCGTGTCAAAAATGTTCTGTGATAAGACACGCATCCTTGGGAGCCGTGGCTGTGCGGCATACATTTATGGACGCCGAGTGCGCAATAGAGAGCGCCCACCGGCTGACATGTTTTACACGGATTGATGGTCAGTGCCTTTCTATCCGCAATTTCTTTTGGTGTTAAATTCAGCATTACATTTCACCTCCTGCAGCAAGTGCCGCCTGCAGCGTTGACTGATTTTTCCAAGGCGGTGTAACATAGTTCCAAGCCGGCGTATAAAGACCCATGACTAAATCTCTCGCAAATATGATAGACCCGTTGAATCCTGAATAAGGGCCACTGTAGTCATAAGAGTGCAATTGTTTCGAAAGCACGCCTGCTTTTTGGACGACATATTTGTCTTTGACACCCGAGAAGAAAATATCCGGTTCAAGTAGTCTGACAAATTCTTCCGTTTCGAAATGGTTGAGGTCGTCGACCACATAACTTCCTGTTTTCATATCTCGAATCATCCCGTTATAACTTTCGAGCGGAATTTCATTTTTGAGTTTTTCGTAGCGCTCTTTTGTCAGGAACACACGATATTTTTCAGGATCGGCTTCAACGGTGATGCTTTCAATGTTTTTGCTGTCTGCATCTTCTTTTAGGCCATCCAAAACCTGTCTGCCTTCGTAATCATCACGGTGTGCAAATTCATAGCCCGCAAGAACAGTAGAAACGCCGAAGTCAGCGAGCAGAGATTGATAGTGATGGGCTCTGGACCCCCCGACGTACAGAGCTGCTGTTTTTCCGCTGAGTTTCGTTCTGTAGTAAGCACGTTCTTCTTCAATAGAGGCCAGTTCATCTGCAATGACTTCTTCCGTTCGCGCGTACAATTCCGGATCATCAAAGAATTTTGCAATGTCACGCAATGTTTGGACGGTTGATTCTATGCCAATGAAATTGACTTTCAACCAGTCTGTCCCGTATTTTGTATGCATCATTTCCGCTATGTAGTTGATTGATCGATGGCACATAACGAGGTTTAAGTCCGCTTTGTGTGCATTGCTGATGTCTTCAAAGCTTCCGTCTCCCGTGAAGATAGAGACCACATCATATCCGATGCGTTTCAAGATGCGTTCTGTTTCCCAACCGTCGCCACCGATGTTGTATTCACCGAGAAGGTTGACTTTAAATTTTGAATTGATTTCTTTATCTCCTGTTCCGATAACACGTCTCATGAGACCATTGTTTGCAATGTGGTGACCGCCGCTCTGGCTAACCCCTTTATAACCTTCGCAACTGAAAGCAACACAGGTGATGCCATATTTTTCTTCTGCTTCGGCTGCCACTGCGTGAATATCATCGCCGATAAGCCCTACCGGACAAGTCGAGCAGATAAAAATACCCTTGGGAGAAAACATGGACATCGCTTCATCAATGGCCTGTCTCAATTTCTTTTCTCCGCCGAATACAATATCCGACTCCTGCATATCTGTTGAAAAGCAGTATTGAATAAAATTTTCACCGCTTTCTACATTGGCTTTATTGCGTCGCGTTCCCCAAGAATAGAATCCACATCCGATCGGGCCGTGTGTGATGGTGAGAACATCTTTAACCGGTCCGAGTACAACGCCCTTACAGCCTGCATAGCAGCAACCTCTGTTTGTCATAATCCCCGGAAGTGCCCTCGTGTTTGCCGTAATCGGCTGCACCGGATCAATTCCTTCTTCAACCTCAATAATGTGATCTTTTCGGTTTTTATAAACGCGCCCACTGTATTGATTTAAAACGAGTTCTTTGACCTTCATTCCTTATACCTCCTGTTGCTAAAGCGCATTTTCTCCCGTTCTGACTCTAAAGGATTCCGATACCGGTAAAACGAAAATCTTTCCGTCTCCGGGATGATCGGTTTGGTTGGCTTTGATAATAGTCTTTACAGCAAGTTCCACTTGGTCGTCTTCAACGACCACCATGAAAGCCCGCTTCGGAATCAGTCTCGATCCCTCCGTAAAAGATTCGCCGACTTTTGATACCGGAAGAGAACCCGTTTCCATGGCGTATTTCAATAGAGCCGGATCCAGTCCCTTTTTTCCGCGGCCCATGCACGCTCTGCACACAAATGCAGGAAAACCCGCGCTTGCCAATGCTTTCTTTGTCGAATTGACTTTGTTGGTTCGTAAAAACGCCAGAATTTCTTTCATGTCAACCTCCTTAGAGGCCCTTTTGGCCGGTACTGATTGTATAAGCTTCAAGAACCGGGCTGACCAAAATTCTTCCGTCACCGTAATTTCCGTTTTCTCCGGTGCGCGCCGTTCTCATAATCACTTTGACGACATCGTCCTTGTCTTCATCTTTAACGACGATCAAAAGCATTTCTTTCGGTATCTCATCGTATTGAACATCCCCGATTACAATCCCTTTTTGCTTGCCGCGACCATAAACGTCCATCTTGGTCACAGCCGGGAATCCGGATGCCATTAATTCCGCCATTACTTCAGATGCCTTTTCAGGTCTAATAATTGCTCTTACCATTTGCATTGTACAAATCCCCCTTGTTTTACAGATCTAAGATGCCGTGTTCCATGAGCAGTTCTTCCAATCGCTCTTGGGTCAACGGTTTCGGAATAACAAACAATTGATTGTTTTGAATCTTTTGTGCCAAAGCGCGATACTCATCTGCCTGACCGCATTCCGGTTCAAAATCGATAACCGTCTTTTTGTGAATTTCCGCACGTTGTACCATGTTGTCTCTCGGAACAAAGTGAATCATTTGGCTCCCGAGTTCTTTGGCAAACGCTTCTACCAATTCAGCTTCTCCGTCAACTTTACGGCTGTTGCAAATGATGCCGCCCAATCGAACGCCACCGGTTTTAGCGTATTTTTGAATCCCTTTTGAAATGTTGTTTGCCGCATAGAGCGCCATCATTTCACCACTGGCAACGATATAAATTTCCTGTGCCTTTCCTTCACGAATCGGCATTGCGAATCCGCCGCATACAACGTCGCCGAGAACATCGTAAAAAACGTAATCCAAATCATCGTCATAAGCCCCAAGTCGCTCGAGCAAACCGATTGAAGTAATAATCCCACGGCCTGCACATCCGACACCCGGCTCCGGTCCGCCTGATTCAACACATTTGATGTTTGCAAATCCATATTTCATAACGAGATCGAGTTCAATATCTTCACCCTCTTCTCTCAAGGTATCCAATACCGTTTGTTGTGCCAAACCACCGAGAACCAAACGCGTTGAATCCGCTTTCGGGTCACAACCGACGATCATGATTTTATTGCCCATCTCGCCGAGTCCCGCTGTCAGGTTTTGCGTCGTCGTCGATTTTCCAATACCGCCTTTTCCGTATATGGCTACTTGTCTCATAAAAATTACCTCCTAAAAATAAACAGGTCTTATTACACCCTTGTGTAAAAGACCCCCTTGTCTTTATCCTTATCGGAGTATGTGTTTAATTTGAGTTCATAAAGGCATACGGTTCAAACATCACTCATGATGTCACAAATTTGAACCTGCCCGTTTGTATAGTCCTTGAGGACAACAAATCGTGTTTCTTTCGGAAAATGCATGGTCGCCTTTCCGTTAAAAATTTCAAAACCGTTTTCGTCTTCTTTCACCGATAAAGGCGCTTTTACGAAAGTCTGATCGCTCAACGGATGCGGAAGCATCGCCGATTCGATCGTTTGCGTCTCTGCACCTTTATAAAATGCAAGAAGCTTGTAATTCGTCGTTTTGAAAGCAATGATATTGCCTTCTTCATCGAACATCAGTGACTGAATGTCCGATTGCACTGCATTTGCATCCGGATCGAAAACTTCAATGCCTCCGATCGCCGTCATAACCTCAAGCGGGTATGGCGGTTCCAACGAACGAATGGCTCCGCTTTCATAAAGGGAAAATCCGTTTCTAACCGGCAACACCCCGGCGTTCGTTCTTAAAACAATGACCTCTCCCGGCCACAAGCCGATGGATTTCAGCTCGCCGGATTCATGGAATCCGATGCTGATCACATGGCACTCAAATGCGCCGACATCCAATTTAAATTTCATGGATTTGCTCAACGCGCGTTCATCATTCTCCGACCAGAATCCCGTTAATTTGCCATTCAACGGAAAAATACGTCGAATCGCCCCACTCTCGTAAAAGAGAATCAATTCTGCCGGAAAGACACCCATCGGCGTCTCTATTTCTTCTTGAGTTTCCAACGCAATGCGCTTCAATGCGCCGCTTTTGTAGAAGCTCAGAGAAGGTTCGTGTTTCCTGCGCGCTTCACCGTAGCTGTATTGAGGTACAAGTTTTCCGACCGGTGTTTCAATTTGATTAAATGTATCCAGTGTACAATGTTCAACGGTCGTTTCACCGGGATAATAGTCAACTCTGCAAACTCCGTTCAGCTCGGAAATATTCATTTTATTCGCCACCCCCTTTCTCAAGTTTCCGCAGTGCCGTTCCTTTTGTTCCAAAATGTTGTCAATCTTTAAAGTCTTCAAAAGGATTGTTCGGCTCTCCTTTCATTTCTTTCATCTTAAAAATGCATCTTAATTATTTTAGAATTGCATTTTTTGATTTTCAAAATGAAAAAAGAGACCTCTTCATTGTATTTGAAAAGACCTCTTTGTCTTTGTGGTATCTGCAAGTAACGAACCACTCTGCGGCAAGTTTTTCTTCACTTGGTTTTGATTGTAGTTGATTATAGCAATGCAAAAACAGGATGTCAATTTTTTTCTGACTTTTCAGTCTATTGCATAAACGCGCTCTATTTCAATCATTTTTACGATTTTTTATTGAAATTTTAACGCAATTGTTCGTATTCATTGAAAAGAGTGCTTTTCCGTGATTAACAACTTCCGCATACTTTCTTTTTTATAATCATCTCTATTTGTTGCTCTCCCAGCACCTTTGTGCTGTAGTTTACACCCCCGAGGTGTTCAATCCATGGCGGAATATGGCTGCAAATGAGCTTTAGTTCATAAAAATGGGCCGTTTCAAGGAAAGGTTTCAGCGCTTTTTTAGAGGACATCTCAGGGTACGTTTTTTGAAGCAAAATGAGATCCATAAAATAGCGCCCCTCCTGATCTTCCGGAATCGGAGCTGTCGGAACGGACAGTTTCGCCTCGGACGCTTCTTTTTCTTGCTGAATTTCCGATAAAATCCATTCTAAAATCTGATCATTTAGAGCATCAATCTGAAAAATATAAAATCCATTCCGATTAAAAATCTGATACGCAACACCGGATATATCCTGAGCGGCAATAATTTTACACGCCCCCAATGCATCGATGATTTTTTGAACCGATGCCCGCACAGACGAAAGGGATGTCCATGCATCGACTTCTATGGGGATGGACTCCTTCGACACCCAAATCCCATCCGTCTTTTCATAGACGGCAATTTCACTTCCGTTTTCCAAAACATCCACTGCTCCAGTTGCACCCAGTACAACACCAATTGTTTTCAAAGCCGCCTCCTTCTCCGAATCAAAAAATAAAAAAACCGGTTCTGATTAAAATCAAAACCGGTTTTAAACTGGTGCGAGATAAGGGACTCGAACCCCTGACTTTTTCCACGTCAAGGAAACACTCTACCATCTGAGTTAATCTCGCAAATCTTACCGCTTTTCTATTATGCCATAAAACAAATGCCTTGGCAAGCGTTATTTCCCCCAAAATACAGCTTTTTACCCCATCGGTTTTGACATAAAACTGACATATTATTCTCAGGATTTACCGGGTATAGAATAGATCAATAAATGGATTCAAACACATTACAGCTCTTGTCATTTTTAACGTCAACACGGGAAATCCCCTTAGAAAGTATCGGAGGTTATATGAAGAAATTCCATAAAAAAATCGGCCTTGTCTCTATTTTGCTTATTGTATTACTTCTGATTGCAGCGTGTTCTCCCGAAGATGCCGCCGCTTTGACGGAAGCAAAAAATAAAGCTTTGGAACTGGAATCTCAAATATCCAGCCAAGCGGATGCACTCAGCAACATTGAATTAGAAAACGAGTCTCTCAATACGCTGGTCAATTCTCTGAAAGAAGAAGTCGCTTCCCTGCAAGAAAACAGCGGCACACCCGCTCTCACGCAGCCTTCTTCCAACTTGCTTCAAGCCGCAACAGATGTCGTAGCGGCACTCCAATCTCAGGATATGACGGCTCTCGCCGATTTGACAGATCCATCGGGTGGCGTTACGTTTTCCCCTTATATTTATGTCAATCCGGGAAGCTTGAATTTTCAGGCTTCTGCATTATCTGCCCTGCCGAACGACACAACCGTCTACACTTGGGGAACCTACGACGGAAGCGGTGATTCCATGGATTTGACGTTTTCCGATTATTACGCCGCGTTTGTATACGACCACGACTATTTAAATCCGGAAATCGTCAGTTTCAATCAATTGATCGGAACCGGTAATATGATCAGTAATCTGTCTACCGCTTTTCCGAACACCTCTTATGTCGAATTTCACTTCAGCGGTTTTGATCCCCAGTATTCCGGGATGGACTGGAGCAGTTTGATTCTGGTCTTCAATCAACAAAACGGATTGTGGTATTTGACCGGTATCATTCATAACGGATGGACCATTTGACCCACTTTTCGGCACCGGTTCTTGGCACTTATTATCAAGCGTTCTCTCCTCTAGCAAAAGCGACCTCGCACTTTTCCTGCGAAGTCGCTTTTGTATTTTCTACTGCCATCCTGCCGGTTGAATGTACAGCAAATCAAAAACATTTCCCGTGAGATCAATGTCTTCAATACTCAATTGTCTTTCTGTTCCCATGTCGTCATAAGCGGTTACTTTGGCATAATACGGTACGCGTTCTCTCTGATTCTCCCAATCCAAGCTGGAATCCGCAAGCGGCAAAATGTACTCCACACGCCATATGCTGATGCCATTTTCGTTCGGTCCTTCTTCGCGTGTCATTTCCAGAGGGAATGCCACCGTTTCACCGATCTCGTCTTCGTACCTGTATTGATTGCCGTATCGATCGGTATATTTCATCGCCTCCAGCTCCGGAGATAATCTCAATTCAACGCGCTGAGCATTTCCTGAAATGGTTGCCACAAAACGAATACACTCATAAGAAAGAAAATGATGCGGCTCGTTCGCCATACGTTCCCCGAGGAGATTGTCTTGTCCGCGCCAATGGTTCCAGTATCCGATTGCTTGAAAATCAACAATTTCAAGTGACTCCGCTTCTGCATAAATCAGGTCGGATGCCTTTTTCCCGGAAGCGGTTTCTGCCTCAAACGCAAACACATAATTGCCCGCCGGAAGATTATAGGGTACCCCCTCCGTAAGAATCCAAGTGTTTGTTGCGCTCTCATCTTTGAATAAATTTCGGCTGTATTCGAAAGGGGCTCCTTTGTAAAGTGTCAATCGCACCGTTTCTGCATAGGGTGTCGTAACCGCCTGAAATTCAGCCGAATCCCCCGCTCTCAACAGCCCGACGGAACCGGTAACGGCAATCGGTGTTTCTACGCGAAAAGGCAGATCTACAGCCGCCTCTGTCCGGTCGTTAAATGCCGTCACGCGCACGGCATACAAGGCATCTTGATAGGTTTTTGGGATTTTCAATTGTACCGGCTCCCATTGATACACATCGCCGCTGACCGTCACATTCCCGGATACAGCGCCACTCAGTAACGCCGCATCCGACAGCACGGTGTCATCCGGCCCCACCCATTGCATTTTGACATCATGAGATTCGGGAAATCTCGTCTCAACGTCGTAAACTTCAAGCCATTCGCTCGCCGGGATGCTTCCGAGGGAAAACTTGGTCGAATCGAGTGGCCGAAGCTGTGCAGTGAGTTGAATCGGCGGTGCCGACTCAAGATCGAAGGTCTGAACGGCTTCAACAGACCATGCCCCTTCAATGTCTTTGACGCTGTATCGGAATTCATAAACACCGGCTTCGAGCGTTGCCGGAATCCCAAGGTGCCAGATGCCGTCACCCGGGGTGCCACCGGCGGCCGTGACTTGTTTGTATTTTACGATCCGGTCTGTAATCCCCATTTCTGCATCAGAGAATTGATGATCGAGGTCATAGGCTTTGTCAATAAAATCAATGGCGTAATTCCCGCCGGATGCCGCCCAATAAAGGGAAAAATCAGCAATCGGCCGTCTATGGGCAAGAACGGTGTGTGTGATGCCGTCTACACTCCACTTTCTGAATTCATCGAACCGGTCATCTCCTTTTGGATTGTCGCGCACCTTCGGTTCAATTTCGTATAGTCCCGGCTTATCGAGTGAAAACTCGGCCGCTCCGGTCATCACATAATTTTGGCCGTCAAGCGCCGACAGCCCTTCCGAGTTATCGTAAAAGTCAGGATCGGTATGATTGACGGAAAAACTTCCCGCATACAGCGGATCACCTTCATAGTCACTGTAGAAAGAGTCCATTTCAAGGGCACTATCTACGAGAACCGTGAAATGATCGCCCTGCTGTGCGTCTTGGAATCTTGCGGCAATTGCCCCGGCAATGTCATCCACACCGTTTATGGCCGCTCCGCCTGTGAGCGAGATCCAATCTTCCGCGGCCGGCGCCTGTGTATTGGTAATGAGTGAAACTCCTTTTGAAATTAAGCCATCGGTTATGCGATTCTCAAGATACGGCATGTTCACAGCCGGGAGCGTCGAATTGTCAAGCAGGATGTAAAACCTGTCCGCCGCCGATGCCGAGGTATCAAGGGCGAATAATTCTTCCTGCAAACTCGTATTTAACAGAATGTGGTAAACACCGTTTCCGTCCGACACATAAATTGTCTTTTTCCCCGAACTGGTATAAACGGTGTAGGTTGCTCGAAAAGATCGATACAACGTTACAAGGCCTAAATCCGGTTTCAATAATAGCTTATTGTAGAAATAAACAAGACCGGAGAGTTCCGTACCCGCAAAATTTCCCATGTAGACATCATTTAAAAATAATGAGCCGCCCGATGATGGCACACCGAAGCTAGTAGGTGCATAATAATACCCATAGAGTGTTGCATCTTCTCCGCCTGCGTAGTCTTCCTTTTCGATGTCACTAAGGGTAAAATATACAGATCCGTTATAAGTGGGCATATCAGCCCATAGCGTGTATCCTTCACCAACAGGGTCACTCGGATAGGTTGCGCTTCTCCATACACAGGAATTTAAGTTATAAGACTTCCCTTCTTCGAAATAGACAATCCCGTCCTTATACACCCGCTCGGAAGAACCATCAATTCCTTTCTTCCCAGAAGATTGAAGAACCACAGAGATCGATGTATCAGAGTCCTGAATCGCTGTCGTGTCTATATAGTACACCCCGGACGAATCCAAATAAGACGATTGTATTTGTACATTAGACGTAAAGATGATTAATTTTTTACCATCGATGCTGACCATTGCATCAAATGGGGCATGTAAATTGTTGATGGCGTATGCTGTATTAAATTTAACATTATAAACTTTAACCCCCGATTCAGGATTAAACCGAACCATTTGAAATAAGATTCGATCGGCGTCATCCGTTTCTGAATAAACCATCATCCAGTAGTTCCCGTCTGCCGTTTGCACCGGTCTTGTAACAGTCTTAACAGAAACACTTTCATTATATGTGGATGTGGCAAGTGCCCCTGACCAACTTTTAAAAGCGGTCATTCCATCGGTCATTGTAAGATCAAAGACTTTAAAAGAGGTTCCACTTAAAGCCATCATATAATTGTTGTAAAACGATCCATATGAGGGACTTGTTGCTGTTCCTTCTGTTCTCACACTCACAGAAGACTCCACGCCCTGCGTCACTTCACCCTCTTCAATGTTCACCGTTCCGATTTGAATGCCCTGCGCTTCCAGTTGCGGGCGAAGCGTATTCTCCACATAAGAGGACAGTTCAGCGGCCGTCATGTCAAAATCGCCGAGGTGAAAATAAAGGTCTACCGGTTGATCCTTTTGTGTGATTTCAATATTGGTCGTCGGCGGAATGTTGTCCACCGTGATGACGCTTTCCGAAAGCGGCTTTTCCGCTGTGGTATCGGACTGATAAACCGCCATGCTCTCATAACCGGCCATCGGCGTATAGGTTTCCGTGGCCGTCATTTCGATTTTGTATCGGCCGACTTCATACACCGGAATTTCGATGCTGTCCATCGGCGCGCCGGTGTAAAAGAGTTGCCGGGTCTCATCGTTGAAATTGCCGTCGTTGTCGCTGTCATAGCGATAATAAACCTGAATGTTTCCAATCGTATCGAGGTCTGGCGAATAAGAGTAATTAAAAACGTCTATAGTCGCCGCATTCCCTTCAAACGGATCACGATAAATGACACCGAGAATCGAAAAATCGGCAACGGGCGGCTGATCGGGCGCGACTGTGATTTGTTTTTCCGCTTCATCGTGATAATTACGGGTGTTTTCGAGATAGACGCTCATGTCAATGGTGCCCGGTGCGGTCGTCATCATTTGAAAAGATTCTTTGGTGTCAATGGCTTGATCGTAATAAAGCCCCATGCCGCTTTCGCCGGAGACCGTCCAATCTGTTTTCGATGCGTTTACCGGAAACTTATCCGGCGTATCATAAACCGCTTCTACGCTGATCGCGCGGAACGGCTTCAAAATCCCCCCGGTTCGAATCCCGGCTTCGATCGTCGGCGGCAAGACCTGAACGGTCTTTTCTCCGTAACCGTTGAGACCGGTTGAATCGATGGCGATAAGCCCAAGCTTATAGGTGCCTTCTGCGGGGTACTCGTAATTGAGAATTTCTTTTTTCCCGTCCCACGCCGGAACATTGCTGTCATTGATTTCCCAATAGTAGTTGACGATCGGAAAGTCCTGCGGCGATGAGGCCGTCCCATAGATGTTGACGTAATCGCCGAGCTTAACTTTGCCCGGTGTAAGGATTTGTACTTCCGGCGGCTGATACCCCCTTGCAATAATGGTTTGTGCTTCTGCCTGTGCCGAGACCACCGTACCATCCGACAGAGTGGCCACCGCCTGAATGTGCCACGGCTCGGTAAGACTTTCAAGCGCCGGATCGTCTTCAAAGGCACTGCAATCCACTGTAAAATTAAAAGAAGCCGCGGCCTCTGTCACTTTGGTTTGCGTTTTCTGCTGTCCGTTTACTTTGAGTGTGTAGCTCGTCACCTTGTCCGGGAGAACGTTCTCAAGTACCGAGGAAGCGTCTACCGTCACAGAAATGTCTTTTCCCGTCCACTTGGTAACCGAGGGTGTCGCTTTTCCGTCAAGACTGATAATCGGTTCCTCAAGCGTGCTTCCCATGCCGGCAAGTTCCACCGGGGCATCATACACGGTAATGTAAATCGGTTTTGTAAAGGTTTTCATGTACACGTCACCATAGGATGATTCAACGCGAATCGTTGCGGTGATGTCAATTTCATTGGTACCAAGTGCAAGGCTGTCCCGGTCGAATGTGTATGTGCGCGATACCGTAAATTCAGTTGTTCTCTTTCCTTCTTTTTTAATAAATTT
>JASUTA010000041.1 GCA_030445805.1 Clostridiales bacterium | reverse complement strand
AGCCGTCTAATTACCGCTACAGATATACTTTTCTCTTTCATTAACTCACCTCGCGATTCGAATGATTATAGCTATCTAATTATAACACCATATGAAAAATAATGTCAAATAAGTAACAAAGGTTTTTTTGGTTTTTGTCAATCTTTTTGCTTTTCTTTCTATTTTTTGTGATTTGGGTTATAATATCACAAGATAAAAACGAGGTGAGGATGACATTATGATCGCACTTTCCTGTAAAGGATTGTCAAAAACATACGGTATAGAAACCATTTTGGAAAATATAGATTGCTCCATCAACCAAGGGGACCGCGTTGGATTAATCGGTGCCAACGGTGCCGGAAAAACAACGCTCATGCGCATTATTGCGGAAGCTGAACCCCGCGACTCCGGGGATATTTTTTTGGCAAAGGGATCCACAATCGGGTATTTGGAGCAAAATACGCGCATTGATTTGGATATTTCGGCCATGGCGTTTTGCGAATCGGTTTTTGAATCCGTCTACGAGATGGAACTGGGCATGCGTAACATCGAAGCTCAACTCTCCGATACACCGGAAGATGCCGCACTCCTCGCTCAATATGCCGCTTTAATGGAAGCGTTTGAAGCGGCGGATGGCTATGCCGTGAGCAGCCGTATTCGCGGTGTCCTAATCGGGCTCGGCTTTGACGAATCCGATTTTCTAAAGCCCATTAAGAATTTGAGTGGCGGGCAAAAATCCAGGCTCGGCATTGCAAGGCTTCTGCTTCTTCAACCGGATATCCTGCTGCTGGATGAACCGACCAACCACCTGGATATCGACGCCCTCAAATGGTTGGAAGACTATTTAAAGGATTACCCGGGGACGCTTTTAATCATCTCCCATGACCGCTATTTTCTCGACCGCGTCGTCAACAAAATTTTTGAAATCGAACGGCACGCCCTCAGGGCATATAGCGGCAACTACTCTTTTTTCGCACGTCAAAAACAAGCCGATTACGAGGCCGCTCTAAAACAATACACGCTTCAGCAAAAAGAAGTTGAGCGGCAAGAATCTCTGATTCAAAAATATAAGGGTCATGGCACTGAAAAGCTTGCAAAGCGTGCAAAATCAAGGGAGAAACGCCTTGACCAAATATCCCTCGTCGATCGCCCCTCCGTCTTCAACGCACATTTTAAGTTGGCACTTCGCACCGAGGTCAAAAGCGGCAAGAACGTACTCACCGCCGAAGGACTCGGCAAAAAATTCGGTGATAAAGCCATTTTCAGCGATCTTTCTTTTGAAATCTATAAAGGTGACCGCATCGGATTGATCGGCCCGAACGGCGTGGGGAAAACGACTTTGTTTAACGTCCTCCTCGGAAAGTTCAGTGACTTTTCGGGCGCACTGACTTGGGGTCATCATACGACCTGTGGCTACTACGATCAGGAGCAAAGAAATCTTTCGCTTGACAAAACAATTTGTGAAGAGATTCACGATGAACACCCCCATTTTACTTTGACGGAAGTGCGTTCGCTTCTCGGTGCCTTTCTTTTTACCGGAGATGATTTCGAAAAGCAAATCCGCCAACTCAGCGGCGGGGAACGCAGCCGCGTCTCTCTCCTCAAACTGATGCTCTCAAACGCCAATGTCTTGCTGCTTGACGAACCGACCAATCATCTCGACTTATATGCCAAGGAAGCTCTTGAAGAGGCTCTGCTGGCGTATGACGGCACTCTGATCGCCATTTCCCATGACCGGTATTTCCTCAATCGAATTGCGACGCGCACGTTTGAACTCACCGAAAACGGTCTGGAAGTTTTCTGGGGCAATTATGATTACTGCCTTGAAAAAAAAGCCGAAGCCATCTTGCTCGAAAAAGAAGAAGAGGCAGCCCAAACACCGCTATTGACGAAAACCAAGCAAAAAGAACTTCAGAAGAAACAGAAACAGGCTCAACAAGCTAAAAAGCAATTGCGCCTTGAACTTGAAACACTTGAATCCAAGATTGCAAAGGCGGAAGAAGCACTCCATGAAATAGACCTTGCCCTCTGCATGCCCGAAATTTATACGGATTCAAACCGCCTCCAGACACTGAGCGGAGAACAATCCACTCTCAAGAATGATTTGGATGCACTCTATGAACGCTTGGATGAATTGCTTGAAATGTCTTCCGAGGAATCATAAGCTGTTCTTTATCCGTTCTTTGTTTTTATGATGTGCACACCGCTTTTTCAGGTACTTATGGCATTTTCTTAAAAAGCGTTCTGAAAAACGCTATGGACAAACGGGAATTTTTCCTTATAATAAAAATTAAGTGTGGACGGTTTAATATGCCTTTTCACGATATTTTAGGAGGGAATTATGTTTAAAAAAATAAAGGCGATTATCGTTGAGCAATTGAGTGTAGTAGATCCCAGCGAAATCTCATTGGAAACAACTTTTGACAGTATGGACATCGACTCAATCGACGCTGTTGAAATCATCATGGCAATTGAAGATGAATTTGAAGTGGAAATTCCGGATGATGTCGCCGAATCTTTTACGACGATTGCTGATATTATTACTTACTTAAACAGCATTGATGTAGAAGGCTGATCCATCTCTTTTTTTCATATAAGACCAAAACACCGCAAGGACCTTTTAAGGTCCTTTTTTATTGCTCCGACTTTTCTTTTCCGATAGGCTCTGTGAAATTTAGAAACGATTTATGTTACCCAAAAAATGGTATTTTTACGTTTATTTTTGATTGTCCTTTTGTATATCTACGCACTTGTCCACATTTGATAACGGTTTTCCACATTTTTTCACCCACTTATCCACAAAGCATGAAAAACAAAAGGCGCTAAATTACAAACGTTACACATTATCCACAGTTTTGTCCACAAATGCATAAAAATTAAGCGATGCATAAAAAACGTACGTTTGATTAACATAACTCCATTTTGTCGGGAACCTTCGACTTTTTCGGGGCAAAAAAGTAAATGGGACTTTCGTCCCATTTCTATGCATTGTAAGAAACATTTCAATTTAAGACCGCTTCGGTCTGCTGTCTGCCGTTAAAATCGCATTTCTCCGATTTTTAAATTCGGAACTGCATTCACCGCAAGATGCCCGCGCGTCCCGGCGAGATAGTGATAGTACCCGGCACATCCGATCATCGCGGCATTGTCCGTACACAGGCTGAGCGGCGGAAAAAAGCACTCGATTCCCTCGATGGATGAAAGGGCTTCACGCAGTGCAGAATTTGCCGCAACGCCGCCGGCAAGAACCAATTTTTTATAGCCCGTTTGCGCCAGTGCAGCTTCTGCTTTCGCTTTCAGCACATCGACGACCGCCGCTTGGAAAGAAGCGGCGACATCTTCCGTCACCGGAGCCTCACCACGCATCTTAAGGCTGTTCAAATAATTCAAAACCGCCGATTTCAATCCGCTAAAACTAAAATCCAAATTATCCTGTTCCAGCATCGCTCTCGGAAAATCAATCGCTTTTGGATTGCCGTCTTTCGCCACGCGGTCAATTGCGGGGCCACCCGGATATCCGAGTCCGATTGTCCGAGCCACTTTGTCAAACGCTTCCCCCGCCGCATCGTCCCGCGTTCTTCCGATGACATTGAAGGTCGTATAATTCAGCACTTCTACCAAATGTGTGTGTCCCCCCGAGACCACCAGACAGATAAAAGGCGGCTCCAGTTCGGGGAAAGCGATGTAATTGGCCGCAATATGCCCTTCGATATGATTGACCGGCACAAGCGGAATATCAAGCGCATAGGCCAATGCTTTTGCCTCAGAGAGACCGACGAGCAAGGCACCGACGAGTCCGGGACCGTAGGTCACCGCTATATGATCGATTTCGGGGTACCCGATGCCCGCTTCCGAAAGCGCCGAATCCACGACTTCCGAAATTTTGACGAGGTGGTTTCTCGACGCAATTTCGGGAACGACGCCGCCGAAAGCCTTGTGTATGTCAATTTGCGAGTGCACGATGTTGGATCGAATCTGCCTCCCGTTTTCGAGCACCGCGGCCGCAGTCTCATCGCAGGAGGATTCGATTGCCAGCGTATATATTTTTTCATTCATGAGCTAAAGCTCCTTCCACATGATGCACGCGTCTTCACCGGTATCCACATAATAACCGGGACGCGTCCCCACCGATACAAATCCGAATTTTTCATAAAGGGCTATGGCGGGTTGATTCCCCACACGAACCTCAAGCGTCATCTGTACATACCCGTTATCTTTTCCGTATTGAATCATCGCTTCCATAAGGCGATTGCTGTATCCCTTTCCGCGATGCGAAGGCAAAACGGCGACGTTGGTAATATGCAGTTCATCAATAATGGTCCACATGCCCCCATAGCCGACGATTTGTTCGGATTCAAATTCCGGTTCGGATTCAACCAAAACAAAATAAACGGCCAGCGTGTTTTTCAGTTCCCCCTCAAAGGAAGCCTTCGACCACGGCGAATGAAAACAAGCTGTCTCAATTGCATAAACTGCATCGATATCCGATTCACACATTCTTCTGATTTCAAGCATGATGATCCCGCTCCGCCTGAGATTTTTGAACGTATTCCGCATCAACCGCATCATAGCGTACCGAAACCGCCTCTCGGATATCCGCAAATCCGGATGCACGCGCCACATTCAGCGCGGGCGATGCCGCAAACCATAAGCCTTCACGTACCATTTCATGTGCCGCTTTATGTGCCGCTTCATGTGCCGACTGACCCTCGGAATCGATTACCGTAGCAGCCGCATCTCCCATCCAGAGGACACGCTCTCCCGCAAAACGTTCCAGAATTGCGGTCTTAAGGTCTTCCAGTGAAAGAATGCCCTCTTCCAAAGTTTCGACACCCTGTACGCGCCGGCGGTAAATCCCGTAATAGACATTGCCTCTTTTTGCATCCATTGCCGAAACCACAATGCCTTCAAAAACCCCTGCTCCCGCCGACAGCAAACGCGTGCTGGAAAACGGATAGACCGGTAAATCAAACGGTTGTGCAAATCCTTTGGCCGTACTGATGCCGATTCGGACGCCGGTAAATGATCCGGGGCCGACGCACACGGCAACCGCATCCAGTTGTCTCACAGACAGGCCCAGCGACTCCAAAAGAGATGCCGCCATCGGCAACAATTGCTGGGAATGTGTCCGTTCCGTCTGAATGAAAAATTCACCCAAAACCGTTTCGCCCTCGACTACGGCAACACTCGCCGCGGCAGAGGAGGTATCAATGACGATCGTCTTCATGCGATCCTCCCACTTCTTCTAAGCTGTCTCCCACCGTTAATTTTCGGCAGAATTCTCCGTCGGGTTCAAGCGCAATCCAAATCGCGCCTTTCGGAATCCATTCTGCGATGAGATCCGCCCATTCAACAATAGAAATACCCTTGCCGTATAAATAGTCGTCCATGCCGATTTCGTCCGGTTCAGACAACCTATACGCGTCAAAATGGTATATATTGAGTCCTCGATCCGCATCATAGACATTCATCAGGTTAAACGTCGGACTCGTCACATACTCTTCAACGCCGAGCGCCTTACACAGGAATTGCGAAAAGGTCGTTTTCCCGGCGCCGAGCGGCCCGATTAAGCAAATGACACTTCCCGGCGCAAGCGTTTTGGAAAGCGCCTGCGCATAGGATTCAAGCGCCTCTAAAGTTAAAGCTTTTTTTACTTCCGACACATCAAGCATCCTTCCCCTGATAAACAACGCGGCCGTCGATCAGCGTATAGACCACGTGGGATTGCAAATCAAACGGATGACCGTCCCAAAGCACGATGTCCGCGTCTTTTCCTTCTTCCAAACTGCCGAGGCGGTCCGAAATACCGAGAATCTCAGCCGGATTGATCGTAATGCATTTGAGCGCTTCCGCTTCATCGAGTCCCGCACGATGCGCCAGTGCGGCACACATCGGCAGGTATTCCAGCGGGATAACCGGGCTGTCCGTGATAATGGCTGTCTTGACCCCCGCCGCATGGAGCACTTTTGGCGTATCAAATGTCTTTTGGTTGAGCTCCACTTTTGACTTATTGCCGAAAGACGGTCCGACCATTGCCGGGTACCCTTCCTTCGCCAAGTGTTCTGCAATCAAATGACCTTCCGTGCAGTGTTCAAGCGTCAACCCCACGTTGAATTCTTTTGCGATTCGAATGGCCGTAAAGATATCGTCCGCACGGTGTGCATGCGCTTTGAGCGGAATTCTCCCTTCCACGACGGGAATCATGGCTTCGAGTTTTGCATCAAACGGCGGCATTTTTGAATCATCTTCCGCGGCCTTTGCCGCTTTCTTTTTCAAACTGTATTCGGAAGCCTTCGCAAGCGTTTCTCTCAAAAGCGACGCAGTCGCCATACGCGTAGAAGGCGTTTTTTTCTGACCGGAATAAACCCGTTTCGGATTTTCTCCGAAGGCACATTTCATCGCCAGTGTCTCGACGACGATCATATCGTCGATGCGATCGCCGTGAAGCTTGACAACCGAGAAAGTCCCGCCGATTACATTGGCGCTTCCCGGACCGGTTGCCGCGGTTGTCACGCCACCCTTAACCGCGTTTTCAAACGCTTCGTCTCGGGGATTAAGCGCATCTATCGCTCTCAGTTGAGGCGTCACCGGGTCCGTCATCTCATTGCCGTCATCGCCTTCGAATCCGATGCCTTCCTCCCACATCCCGATATGACAATGTGCGTCGATAAATCCCGGAAAAGCAAGCAGTCCTCCGGCATCAATCACGTCATCATCCGTGGAAATACCTTCCGTCATCCCGCCGGGATACACTTTTGAAATTTTACCGTTTTCAACCGAAATATCACCCACAAACGGCGTTTCTCCCGCCATGGTGTAAAGCATTGCATTTTTAATAATGAGCATGGTTTTCCCCCCTCCGGTATTATGATTCCACATCTTTCATCGTCAGTCCGATTTTACCGCGTTCTTTGTCCAGTTTAATGACTTTCACTGTGACGGCATCACCGACGGAAAGGACTTCCATCGGGTGTTTAATAAATCGATTGCAGATTTCGGAGATGTGCACCAGTCCGTCCTGTTTGACGCCGATGTCCACAAAGGCCCCAAAGTCCACGACATTGCGCACCGTTCCCGGAAAAATCATGCCGATCTCAAGGTCTTCCATCTTCAGCACATCATTTCTGAAAATCGGCTTCGGCATTTCATCTCTCGGGTCTCTGCCCGGCTTTTTAAGTTCCGATACGATGTCTCTGAGCGTCGGCTCTCCGACTTCGAGCGTTTTTGCAATCGCCTTTAATCCGCCTTCTGTCTTGAGTCGCTCGTCAATATCGGGGAGCGCGCCTTTTTTCAAATCTGCTTTTTTATAACCCAAGCGCTCCAAAAGTGCATTGGTGACGCCATAGGTTTCCGGGTGAACCGCCGTATTGTCAAGCGGTACCGTCCCACCTGCAATGCGAAGGAATCCCGCACATTGTTCAAAGACTTTATCTCCCAGGCGCTTTACTTTTAAGAGCTCTTTCCGCGTCTTAAACTTGCCGTTGTCATCACGATACGTCACGATGTTTTTTGCAAGTGTCGGCGTTATGCCGGCAACATGCTCAAGCAGAGACGGTGTCGCCGTGTTCAGGTCCACCCCGACGCTGTTGACGCAATCCTCCACAACGTGATCCAATTGTTCACTCAACCGTTTTTGGTTGACGTCATGCTGATATTGTCCCACACCGATGCTCTTCGGATCGATCTTGACGAGCTCCGCAAGCGGGTCTTGCAATCGTCTTCCGATGGAAATCGCCCCACGTATGGAGACGTCGATATCGGGGTATTCTTCCGTAGCCAGTTTTGAAGCCGAATACACCGAAGCACCCGCTTCACTGACAATGGTATAATACACCTTTCTGTCCAGCGTCGGCAAAAGTTCCGAAACCAAGGTTTCCGTTTCTCTGGAGGCCGTTCCGTTTCCGATGGACACCAGCGCTACACCATGCTTTTCAATCATTGTGCGCAAGGTTTTTTTAGCCGCGTCTGTTTTACTTTGAGGCGGGTGTGGATAAATGGTGGCATATTCGAGCATTTTCCCCGTTTCATCCAGAACCGCTACTTTACATCCGGTTCGATACCCCGGGTCAATGGCCAAAACCCGCTGATCTTTAACGGGCGGCACGAGGAGCAGGGCTTTCGTATTTTTACCGAATACCTGAATGGCTTCTTCTTCCGCGCGCTCCGTGAGTTCATTTCGCAGTTCACGCTCTACGGATGGGGCAATCAAACGCTTATAGGCATCTGCAATCGCAGCCTTCAGATAGGAGACCCCCGGCGCTTTTTCATTTTTGACAATTGCTTTTTCCAGTCGCTCTGAAATCTCCTCATCCGGCGTCATCAATTTGACTTTGAGTACTTTTTCTTTTTCCCCGCGATTGACTGCCAATATGCGATGGTTGGCAATCTTCGAAATCGGTTCACTGTATTCATAATACATTTCATAAACCGATTGTTGCTCCGGATCGGCTGCCGCCGCCGTCAAAACAGCCTTCGCACGGTCTATTTTACGAATCATTTCCCGGTGTTCCGGATCATCCGAAATGCGTTCTGCGATAATGTCCATCGCACCTGCAAAAACAGCTTCTACACCGTCCAGTTCTTTTTCGGGGTCAATATAGCTCTGCGCCATCTCTTCCAGCGGTTTTTGCGTCGGGAGTTGCATCCAGATCAAGTCCGCCAAAGGTTCCAATCCGCGCTCGATGGCTTTGGAAGCCCGTGTACTCTTTTTCGCCTTAAACGGACGATAGAGGTCCTCCACGCGCTGGAGCACCTCTGCCGATTCGATATCCCGTTTTAAATCTTCCGTCAACTTACCCTGTTCTTCAATGATTTTAATGACTTCCGATTTTCTGTTTTCTAAGTTGCGCAGGTACGTCAGGCGGTCATCGAAGTTGCGCAAAACTTCATCGCTGATGCCGCCGGTGGCTTCTTTTCTGTATCGTGCAATAAAAGGGATGGTATTTCCCGAATCAATCAAATCAATCGTCGCTTCCACTTGACCCATGCGCAGGTTGAGTTCACGTGAAATCTGCGCGGCGATGCGCCTTGCCGTTTGGGCGGCGGCTTCATCATACGGTGCTGTCTGCGTCATTTAAGTGCTCTCCTTTTAAATAACTGTCGATGAACAAATCGATGTCGCCATCCATCACAGCCTGAATATTTCCGGTTTCCGCACCGGTTCGATGGTCTTTGACCATGTTGTAAGGGTGGAAAACGTAGGAGCGAATCTGACTGCCCCAAGTGATTTGAGAATAATCCCCTGCAAGGTCTTCGACTTTGTCTTTGTGTTCCCGTTCTTTCAGTTCAATGAGCTTGGCCATGAGCATTTTCATCGCCGTCGCGCGGTTTGAAATCTGCGACCGCTCGTTTTGGCATTGAACGACGACGCCCGTCGGGAGATGGGTAATGCGCACCGCGGAGTCCGTGGTGTTGACGTGCTGTCCGCCGGCACCCGAGGAACGGTAGGTGTCTATTTTCAAATCCACCGGGTTGATGTCAATTTCATCATCGTCATCGAGTTCCGGCATGACGTCTACGGACGCAAACGACGTATGTCGCTTACCCGAAGCGTCAAACGGCGAAATCCGGACGATTCGGTGAACCCCTTTTTCCGATTTTAAAAAACCGTAGGCATTCAGCCCTTCAAACATCATTGAGACGCTCTTGAGACCGGCTTCGTTGTCTCCCAGGTAATCGAGGACACGCACGGTATATCCCTTGGAGTCTCCCCAGCGCTTATACATGCGAAAGAGCATTTCCGCCCAATCCTGTGCATCGAGGCCGCCGGAACCCGCATGGATGGACAAAATGGCATTATTGGCATCGAATTCGCCTTTGAGCAGCGTTTCGAGCATCAATTTTTCATAGCCCTTTTGAACGTCCTCGAGCATTGCGCCCACTTCGGGTTCAACGCTGTCGTCGCCTTCTTCCATTCCGAGTGCACAGAGCGTTTCCGCTTCGTTCGCCTGCTCCATCAGGGATTCATACTTTTCAACTTTGGTTTTAAGGGCTTTTTGGTATTTCATTTTGACTTGGGCCGCGTCGTTGTCATTCCAAAATTCCGCATGGCCCATGTCTATATCAATCTCTTCAATTCGATAGCGCGCAGCAGCTAAGTCAAAGAGACACCTCGAGCTCAGCGATGTCCGCCTTTATTTTTTTAATTTCGCGTTGGTAACGTTCCAGTGCCAACATAAAATTTTACCCCCTTTATAAATAGAGGTACGGCGTCTTCTCCGTACCCCTTTGTGTTATTCATTGACATTTGCACCGCAGCATTTTTTATATTTCTTGCCGCTGCCGCAAGGGCATGGGTCATTTCTTCCGACTTTTTTGTTGCCGACAAAAGTCTTGGACTGGGTCGGCGGCGCTTCCGAACCACCTGACGTCCCCGTGATCACTGCCGCCTGTTGTCTCTGCATGTCGGTTTTAATAGAAACGTGATACAGCGCTTTGACGGTTTCTTCCTGAATGTTTGCAATCAATTCCTCAAACATGTCATAGCCTTCCATCTTGTAGGCAATAACCGGGTCTTGTTGTCCAAAGGCGCGCAGGGTAATCCCCTGTTTGAGGTCATCCATGGCATCGATGTGATCGATCCAGTGTGTGTCGACGACGCGAAGCAGGATGATGCGCTCGATTTCGCGCATGCGTTCCATTCCGATTTCTTCTTCTTTGGCGGCATAAAGCGCTTCCGCTTTTTCCATGATGGCCGCTTTAAGAGCATCCGTGGTCAGACTTTCGACATTGT
This sequence comes from Clostridiales bacterium, assembly GCA_030445805.1. GTDB lineage: Bacteria > Bacillota > Clostridia > Peptostreptococcales > Acidaminobacteraceae > JASUTA01. The sequence continues at coordinate 6,506 of JASUTA010000041.1, read as the reverse complement.
CAAATTGGAGGTTGCCCATCGGGAGGAATATTGGATGCAAATAATTTTCAAGGCCTTCAAAATTCCACTCTTCCGGGTATTTATAACCCGCCGTAAATTGTTTGACGGCGTTGTCGACGATTTTGTCGACCATGGTCATAATCTGACTTCTGAGATCTTCACCGTGAAGGACCATATTCCGTTGTTTATAAATAATTTCACGCTGCATGTTCATGACATCGTCATACTGGAGCACGTGTTTACGAATGGAGAAGTTGCGCCCTTCCACTTTCTTTTGTGCATTTTCAATGGATTTGGTAAGCAACTTGTTTTCGAGCTGCATGTCCTCTTCAAAGCCGAGGGATTCAACCATGGATTTCGCACGGTCCCCGACGAAAAGACGCATCAGATCGTCCTCAAAGGAAATATAAAACTGCGTCGAACCCGGGTCACCTTGACGTCCTGAACGCCCTCTGAGCTGATTGTCGATTCGTCTCGATTCATGACGCTCGGTTCCGATGATGTGAAGGCCGCCGGCCGCTCTGACTTTTTCAGCTTCGGCATCCGTCACCGCTTTGTGCTGTGCGTATATGGCATCATAAATCGGCTTTGCTTCGACCGCTTCGGGATCTTCACTGACAATCGGACTGGAAACTTTATTTACCAATTCTTCGTCATAACCGTTTTTGAGCATGTCTCGTTTTGCCAAGAACTCCGGATTACCGCCGAGCAAAATGTCGGTACCACGGCCGGCCATGTTGGTGGCAATGGTAACCGCATTAAACCGCCCGGCTTGCGCGACGATTTCAGCCTCTCTGCTGTGCTGTTTCGCATTGAGCACTTCATGCTTGATGCCGTTTTTCTTGAGAATATCGCTGAGGAATTCCGACGTTTCGATGCTGATGGTACCCACCAAAATCGGTTGTCCTTTTTCATATCTTGCAATGATGTCTTCTACGACGGATTTAAATTTGCCTTTTAGGCTCTTATAAATAGCGTCTTCCAGGTCTTCCCTGACCACCGGTTTATTCGTCGGGATGGTGACGACGTCAATATTGTAAATTTGGCGGAATTCATCTTCTTCCGTCTTTGCCGTACCGGTCATACCGGCCAGTTTTTTATACATTCTGAAATAGTTTTGCAAGGTAATGGTCGCAAGCGTCTGAGATTCTTTTCGAACTTCGATGCCTTCTTTTGCTTCAATCGCTTGGTGGAGTCCGTTTGAATACCGTCTGCCGTGCATCAAGCGTCCCGTAAATTCATCGACGATGATGACCTCTCCGTCTTTCACGATGTAATCTACATCGCGTTTCATCAGAAACTGAGCACGAATGGCCTGATTGATGTGATGAGAGATTTCAAGGTTTTCGGGATCACTCAAGTTTTCTACATTGAAGTAAGCTTCCGCTTTCACAACGCCGTTTTTGGATTCACTGCCTTCTTCGACAAATCCAAATTTATCGACGACAGCCCCATCGGTGAGTGCAATCGTCTTCGCTTTTTCATCAATATTGACGTCGGTTTCTTTATTGAGTGTCAATGCAAATCGATTGGCAATGTCGTACATTGACGTCGATTTGGCACTTTCACCGGAAATAATGAGCGGCGTACGCGCTTCATCGATCAGGATACTGTCCACCTCATCGACGATGGCATAGTTCAGCGGTCTCTGAACCAAGCTTTCTTTGCGCATGACCATATTGTCTCTCAAATAGTCAAAGCCAAACTCATTGTTTGTTCCATAAGTAATGTCGGCGAGGTAAGCCGCTTTGCGCTCTTCTCCCTCAACGCCGTGAACGACACAGCCGACGCTCAAATTCATAAATTCAAATATTTTACCCATCCATGCCCGGTCACGTTGTGCCAGGTAATCATTGACCGTGACAATATGAACCCCTTGTCCGTCAAGGGCATTCAGGTAAGCCGGGAGCGTTGCCACCAACGTTTTACCTTCACCGGTTTTCATCTCTGCAATCCGCCCCTGGTGGAGCACAATGCCGCCGATGAGTTGGACGCGATAAGGGCGCATGCCGAGCACGCGTTTGCCGGCTTCGCGAACCGCCGCAAAGGCATCCGGCAAAATATCATCCAAGGTCTCGCCGTTTGCGAGCCTTTCTTTTAAAACCGCCGTTTGAGCCGATAGTTCGGCATCGTCCATCGATTGATATTTTCCTTCAAGCGCTTCTATTGCATCCGCTGTTTTTCCGATTTTTTTAACTTCTTTTTCATTGATATCGCCAAAAATAACTTTTAACAGACTCATATCATTCATCCTTTCAAGCGGCATCCGCTCTGCCGCTCCGCACAATAATTCCTATATAGTATAACATAAATTCGTAAAAGTAATTTCAAACAATTTGTGAATGCCCGGTTACAGTTTCACTACAAAGTCGGCACATAAAAACACCACGTTTGACCACGTGGTGCTGTAAATACTTCTTAAAAACGCTTTCCGATTTTTGAACGATAAGAAAATTGAACCGTTGAACCGCGATAGCGTCCGGAGAAGAGACGCATTTCACTTTGAATCAGCAACAGGACGCCGAGAGAAACCGCGACATCACCGATGCTGAGCGCACGACTCAAGGGATAGGCGGCCGGGAGCGCAAAAAACTTTCCGAAATAAACCGTCCACGGCACCGCTTGTGCGGCGTCAATATAGTTCACAACCGATCCGTCCGTTACGGAACTTACAAAGGACCCATACCCCAGCGAATTCATCAGCGACAAGTCCAGCGGCATCAAAAAATAATTTGGGGCCATGGCGACCATATTGAGAATGGTTCCGAGCGCAATGAGCTTCATCCCCATTCGATCGTGGTTGGCAAGAGCCAGCAGTACAATAATGCCCATGGCAGCAAAGGGGAATATTTGCGGACTCTCAAAGGGAATACCGAAGATCCCCAAACCATAGGGAATGATAAAGCAAAAAAACGCGGCAATCGCCAGCGGCCAACCTTTAAATCGCACTTCACCGAAATTGGAAATGCGGCCGTTCCGAATCAGTCCGATAATTAATCCGATTACAATGGCTTCAATATACATGACTTACCCCTTGCCTTTCATATGGCTAAACAACTTCTTTTATTTTACCATAAACGCCGAACGGATTAAAGCGGCAAATCCCAACCGGGACAACAGGGACTTTAAGCGTATTTTTAAGGGCCTATCGGATGATTTACTTTAAATAATTGTTTTATTAAAAATAAGTTGACAGTAAAAACGTCCTAGTGCTATAATAATTATGTTATTAATTTCCATGTAAAAATTATGAAACCGACAGGGAGGTCCAGTGTTTATGCCTAAAGAAAACGTAAATGACGCTGTAGAAGTCAGAGAAACAGAAGCCCCTTATAACGAAGTGTGCAAAATTTGCTCGACACCTCACGCTTCACACCCTTTTAAAGGCGGGCATATCTGCGGATCTTGTTTGGATTACATAAGGTCTAATTTTTGATAATCCGCGTATGTGAATTGATGTCTTTTCCGCATGATGTTTTTTAGACAACAGAATGGAAAGAAATTTAAAAAAAGAGCCTGAGTACAAATGTACTCAGGCTCTTTTTGAAGAGAGCATCTCACATAAACTACAAATATGGCTCAATCAAACCGAAATCACCGTCTTTTCTCTTATAGACGACATTGACATCGTCCGTTTCCCCATTGAGGAAAACGTAGAAGTCATGGCCAAGGAGTTCCATTTGCAGAACAGCCTCTTCCGGCATCATCGGTTTAATACCGAAACGTTTGGTCTTAACAATCGCCGGCTCTTTGTAGCCCTCTTCCCTGTCCGGAATGGCGTCAAATTTAATTGAGTCGGAACCATGGAATTTTTTTTCAATGCGCGTTTTGTGCTTCCTAAGCTGTCTCGAGATTTTATCAATCGCTTCGTCAATCGAACCATACATGTCATCCGTTCTGGCTTCCGATCGGATCAGCGTTCCGTTTCTAAGCGGAATGGTTACCTCGACGATGTGCTTATTTTTTTGAGTGCTAAAAGTAGCGTGCGCTTCGACATCACTTTTGAAGTATTTGTCGAATTTACTGAGTTTCTTTTCTACTTGGTCTTTGATGGCTTCAGTGATTACAAGGTTTCTTCCAGTCACGATTACTTTCATAGGCTCAACCCCTTTATGTTTTAGTATTGGATTTATACCCAGCTCCTCTTAAAATATACGCTAATCTTTATTTCTCCGGCATTTTTTTGGCGTATGCATTTTTGATACGAGAGGCATTCTGTTTGAGACGCCTATTTTCTTCCGCCTTGAGTTTTGCCGCGTCAAAATCCTCTTGTATGCGCTGCTGAAGCGACAGTACCGTTTTAATTTCTTCTTGGATCGCTTTCATCGGCTCCAAACGCGCCTTCGGAATCTCTTCCAGACTCGAAACCCCTTCTGATTCCAGCAATTGCTTATACGCAGCCAAAAAAAGCAGATCTTGCGTGTACACCTGCTTCATAAGGTTTTCCGCAGAAGCATAGCCCGACTCCCCCGGCTCGGACGCCAGCACTTTTTCACATGATTCAAGCAGTTTGCGTTTGGCTGTCATTCGTTCACTCAATTGCGCTATAAAAGATGACATCGTCTTTCTCCCCCCGTTTGTTTGGCATGATTAAAATGATGCGTTCGGTCGCTTTATGGAACGATTTGTGTGGCAAGCGTTATAAAGCAAGCGTTATAAATGAATTGAAAAAAGAGGACTTGCGTCCTCTCAAAAAATACCGCGATTCATAGCTTCATTTAAAATAGAGTCATTATAATCGGATGTCGATATTCTGCCCCAAATGGGGAGCGACGGAAGACTCCATCATCTTCAACAGCGCATCGACAGACTGTGCATCCTGACTCATCGTCTTTTGAAGCAGACTGGTATCGAGTGCCTGCTGAAGGCTGGTGATCATCTCTGTTTGATAGGATAGACGTTGTATTTCCAACGGGTATCCCTCCTTTCTAATCTGCCATTCCGGTTGAGTTGTTGTTATTATACCCCATTTAGGAAATAAAATACACACCCTTTGAAATTTTACTTGCACTTTTGACATTTTGGATGTTATATTAAATTTATATTCGTTAAAACATACAAAGGAGAGCATACCGTGACCAATATGATCGGAGAACGACTAAAAGCCATTCGTTCCACCAGGCAATTATCCCTCGAAGAAACCGCTCAAATCACAGGCGTGAGCAAACCAATGCTCAGCCAAATCGAGCGCGGTCAATCATCTCCAACCATCAACACCCTCTGGAAAATCGCCACCGGGCTAAAAGTGCCCCTGTCTCAATTCCTTTCCGAGCCGGGTACGGTTTACGAAATCATCCGTTTCAATGCTGAGAAAGCCTTTTCGGAACCGGTTGATAAAATGCGCGCATATGCCCTTTTCCCCTTCGACCCGATTCGAAATTTGGAGACATTCTTTATTGAGTTTGATCCCGGATGTCAACGCCTCTCGGAAGCGCATATGGCGGGTGTCGAGGAATACATTTTCGTTTTTTCAGGGACACTGAAACTGACATTCGGAGAGGAAACCGTTATTTTAAAAGAAAAAGAAGCCATCCGCTTCCGTGCGGATATCCCCCATCGCTATGAAAATCCGTATGATACACCATGCACGGTTCACGACATGATTTTTTATCCGTTGAAAGGAGACACCTATGTATGAATTGATTCAAGTCGGCAAGGGCACCTATTTTATAAACAGCCCCGCGAAAATCGGACTCTATGTGGATGATGCGGGATCTGCCGTACTCATCGACAGCGGTAATGACAAAGATGCCGGCAGAAAAGTCAGGCAAATTCTCGAAAAGCAGGGTTGGACCCTTTCTTCCATCGTCAATACGCACTCCAATGCCGACCATATCGGCGGCAATCAGTACTTGCAGCGCCAAACCGGATGTCCGGTTTTTACAAACGGCATCGAAACGGCTTTTACAAAATATCCGATTTTGGAAACCTCTTTTCTCTACGGCGCTTACCCGCCCAAAGATTTGAGACACAAATTCCTCATGGCAAATGAAAGCTCGGCGCAGGACATCACTTCTCCGGATTTTCCGAAATCCCTTGAGGTCATCCCGCTCCCCGGACACTTCTTTCATATGTTCGGCGTCAGAACGCCGGACGATGTGGTCTTTCTCGCCGACTGTATCAGCAGTGCCGAGACCCTTGAAAAATACGGTATCACGTTTATTTATAACGTCGCTGAATACTTAGAAACACTTGACCTTGTTGAGTCGCTTAAAGCCGCTCACTTCGTCCCGGCGCATACGCAGGATACCGATGATGTATCCGCTCTTACCGCACTCAACCGGGAAAAAGTCTACGAAATCGAATCCGTGATTCTCGGTTTTTGCGAGACGCCGATTCTGTTTGAACACTTGCTTCAAAAACTGTTCAACCACTACAACCTCGTCATGTCCTTTGAGCAGTATGTCCTCGTGGGCAGTACCGTGCGCTCATACCTTTCATGGATGCGGGATGCCGGGAAACTGGATGTCCGTTTTGAAGATGCACAGCTCCTTTGGATTCGCGTC
>JASUTA010000040.1 GCA_030445805.1 Clostridiales bacterium | reverse complement strand
GTGGCTTTTTCTTTCGGCACAGTTCTGACGCAGAGCAAAGATTTAGCGGCGCGCTACGGCGGAGAAGAATTTGCCGTCATTTTGCAGGGGCGATCTTCGGACGAAGTGGTTTCAACGGCAGAGCAGTTGAGAGAGGCGGTTCGCGATTTAAATATGGTTCATGAAGAGTCTCCTTATGGCAGAGTGACTGTCAGCATTGGTGCCGCTTATTTTGTTCCGGATGTACTCGGAAGTCGTGAATTTTGGCTGCATCAAGCCGATTTGGCGCTCTATACGGCAAAATCGGAGGGGAAAGATCAAGTCAAACTGTCCAAAGAATCCCAAAAAGATCAAAAGAAATAGGAGTAGCAATGATAAATCTTAAATGCAAATGATTATCATTATCACACAAGGGGTATATAATGACCATGTCAACTACCGAATAGGTTAGATAGATGAATCAAGGAGGTCATTATTATGAAATTTGTTTTACCCGAACTTAAATATGCAACGTCTGCATTGGAGCCATATATTGATACGAAGACGATGGAAATTCATCATCAAAAGCATCATGGCGGTTATGTCAATAATTTAAATGCGGCACTTGAAGGCAAAGAAGCTTTTGCCGATTGGTCCATTGAAAAGATTCTTACAAATTTAGACCAAATTCCGGAAGAGGTTCGTACGGCTGTGCGTAATAATGGTGGTGGTCACTACAATCACAGCCTTTTTTGGGAGAGCCTGACACCGAATGGCCGTCCGTTTTCAGGAAAATTGTTGGGCGATATAGAGGCGGCTTTCGGATCTTTTGATGCTTTTAAAACGGCGTTCAAGGATGCGGCATTGAAGCGCTTCGGAAGTGGTTGGGCATGGCTGGTTGTCGATGACGGAAAATTGAAGATCGTCAGTACACCAAATCAAGACAATCCGATTTCCGACGGGCAAAAAGTTTTGCTCGGATTGGACGTGTGGGAACACGCTTATTACCTGAATTATCAAAACCGCAGAGCGGATTATATTGACGCTTTTTGGAACGTCGTCAACTGGAAAGTAGTAGAAGAAAGATACAGTGAATAGAAAATCAAAAAAGCGCCCCTAAGCGGGCGCTTTTTTTGATATAATATTTAGTAGTACGCACTAATAAAGAAAAAGGAGTTTCTTATGAAGTTTGTCAATTGGAATGTCAACGGTTTAAGAGCTTGTTTGAATAAAGGATTTATGGATTATTTTTCTCGTGAAGATGCTGACTTTTTTTGCCTTCAAGAGACAAAACTTTCGGAGGGACAAGTCTCCTTGGATCTCCCCGGCTACCGTCAATACTGGAATTATGCCGAGAAGAAGGGGTATTCGGGAACGGCTATTTTTACGAAGCACGAGCCGCTTTCGGTTGGATATGGTTTGGGCGTTGACGCTCATGATAAAGAAGGGCGCGTGATTACCCTTGAGTATCCGGACTATTTTTTGGTAACGGTCTATACGCCAAATTCCAAACGCGGCCTTGAACGATTGGATTACCGAATGGATTGGGAAGACGATTTTAGAGTGTATCTCAAGAACCTTGAATCTTCTAAACCGGTTGTCGTTTGCGGGGACATGAATGTGGCACATCGCGAAATTGACCTAAAAAACCCGAAAACCAATACAAAAAATGCAGGATTTACACTTGAAGAACGCAATAAAATGACAGAATTGCTCGGAGCCGGATTCGTTGATACCTTCCGGTATTATTACCCGGATTTGGAGAATGCGTACACGTGGTGGTCTTATATGGGACGTGCCAGAGAGAAGAATGTCGGGTGGCGTATTGACTATTTCCTGGTATCCGAGGATTTGACGAATCGAATGGAATCTGCGGGGATTCACCCCGAAGTTTTGGGAAGCGACCATTGCCCGGTCTATTTGAATTTAAAGTAAAGGGCGGCGCTTGAAAAATACTTTATCAAAACTCACGTAATAGACAATCGTCTGTTAGAAGGAATCCGAGGAGCATAGACAAATCCAAAATGACTTTTTCGGTAACTTCATTAAATAGCAGAAACAAAATTCTAGGAGGAATTATGATGAAGGAAGTTGCAATTGTTGCTGCAGTAAGAACGCCCATTGGCTCTTTCGGGGGCGCGTTCAAGGGGGTATCGGCTGTTGAATTGGGAACGATCGCGGCGAAAGAAGCGATGAATCGCGCCGGTGTTAAACCGGAAGCTGTGGATGAAGTCATCATCGGAAACATCCTCAGTGCAGGCCTCGGACAAAACGTGGCACGTCAAATCGCAGTAAAATCAGGGATCCCTGTGGAAGTGCCGGCTATGAGTATCAACATCCTTTGCGGATCTGGTCTCAGATCGGTTAGTTTGGCGGCTCAAATTATTGCTTCAGGCGGTGCCGAAGTGATTTTGTGCGGCGGAACGGAAAACATGTCGGCAGCACCGTACCTGTCTACGCAAAGCCGTTGGGGAGCCAAAATGGGACATGTGGAAATGCAGGATCACATGATCAAAGATGCATTGACAGATGCCTTCAACAACTATCACATGGGTATGACTGCGGAAAACATCGCAGAACAATGGGGCATTACGCGAGAAGAGCAAGATGTCTTTGCAACGGCCAGCCAAAATAAGGCTGAAGCAGCTCAGGCAGCAGGCCGATTCAAAGATGAAATTGTTCCGGTGCTGATTCCTCAGCGAAAGGGTGAACCGAAAGTCGTCGATAAAGACGAATATATTCGTTACGGTGCAACTCTGGAGAGTATGGCAAGTCTTAAACCGGCATTCAAAAAAGACGGCAGTGTTACTGCGGGTAATGCTTCCGGGATTAACGATGGCGCGGCAATGATCGTCGTCATGGAATTGGAACGCGCAAAAGCGGAAGGCCGAAAAATTTTGGGTGTGATCAAAGGCTTTGGAACAAAGGGCGTCGATCCGTCGATTATGGGCTATGGACCGGTTCCTGCCACAAAAGCGGCTCTTGAAAAAACAGGTTGGACAGTGGATGACCTGGATTTGATTGAAGCCAATGAAGCATTTGCGGCACAGTCACTTGCAGTCGTTAAAGACTTGAATTTGAATCCTGAAATCGTCAACGTCAACGGCGGGGCGATTGCGCTCGGTCATCCGGTCGGTGCCAGCGGAGCGAGAATTCTTGTGACACTGCTCTATGAAATGGAAAAAAGAGATGCTAAAAAAGGTTTGGCAACGCTTTGTATCGGTGGAGGAATGGGAACGTCTCTCCTCGTTCAACGCGATTAATCTTTTAAATGACAAACGGCACCGAATACAAACGCGGTGCCGTTTTTTTTAAATCAAATTTTAGGTTTGAATTGGTTGAGTCTGGATATGTAGATGTAACCCATGGATTCAAAGACCTTAAGAAGTGTCGAACAGTCGGCGTCATAATCGGTACACAGATTCTCTAAAGAAGGATATCGATCACGAAGTAACGTATTGACATAACTCAGACGGATCCACGGATCTTTTGGCAATTCAGTCATATTCCCACCTCCTGTCAAAAATAATGCACAAAAGATCAAGGCTTAAAAAGGAGCATTTATGGCAGAGAAAAGTCGAATTATCGAAATAGATACGGTTCGCGGCTTTGCGCTTTTCGGCGTGTTGCTTGTCAATTTGACGATGATGAACGCCATCCCTTTTTCGGGGAGCGATACACCGATGAGCGCGTTTCAATGGGGGATTGCCCTTTTTGCAGAGGGTAAATTTTACACCATTTTTTCGTTTTTATTTGGACTCGGATTTTATATGTTTATGAAAAACCATCAGTCAGAAGAGCGTTTTAGACGTCGGTTGCGGGGACTTCTTTTTTTCGGGATACTGCATTTAATCTTCATTTGGTACGGCGACATTTTACACGTCTATGCCATTGCGGGATTTATACTGATGGGCTCTGTGCGGGATGATGTTTCAAAACTTCTAAAAAAGAGCATTGGTTATTTTCTGGTGTCTACTGTGATTTTTTCGGTTTTTTCTTATTTGGCCTATCAACAGGGAACGGTCGGCCCGGAGTCGGCAGAAATGGCAAGGGAGGCTTATTTGGGCAATTCTTATGTCACCATGCTGTTCTACCGATTCACACAGGAAATTCCGATTACCCTTCTGAATACTTTGTTTATATTGCCGAAAATTCTCAGCCTTTTCCACATGGGTTTTCTGTTTGGAAAACTGGAACTCTATAAAGAGCGCGGCCTAAAAGCACATTGTTTTATGAAGCCTTTTTTTGTAAGTGCCATACTGTTTTTCATATCCGGAGCAGTCGTTTGGGCCTCCGGACATCAAATGGGTGCGATTTCCGCGGCGGTTAAGACAATTTTTGAAGAAATCGGCACAGTTTCGGGAGGCCTGTTTTATATGACCGGACTCTGGATATTCATTTCAAATCCTGTCGTGCTGAAGATTTTGTCACCGCTGAGTGCGGTCGGTCGTATGTCGCTGACAAACTATTTATTTCAAACGCTCTTTTGGACAACAGTTCTCAACGGTTACGGCTTGGGGTACTTTGACCGGATTCCCGAAAGGGCATATTTGCCGCTTGCCTTATTATTTTTTGCCTTGCAGGGAGCGTTCAGTATTTTATGGCTTAGGCGCTTTAAATTTGGACCTGTCGAACGGATTTGGCGCTATATGACGTATGGCCGAAAGGGCATTGAAGGACAAGGCGGTTTGTAGCCGATCGGGATTGTAAACCGATTTTATTTTTTAAACGTGACAATACGAAGCTCTGTTTCGGAGGCGCGTGCTATGGCATAAAGCGCATCGGACAAACGATTGACATACTTGATGAGTTCAGGTCGAACCGGTGCCTCGTCCGAAAGTGCCAGAATGCGGCGCTCTGCTCTGCGGCAGACGGTTCTCGATACGTGAAGCGCGGCACTGAAGAGATTGCTGCCGGGGATAATAAAATGTGAAGCGCCCTCTCTGTCCATTGTTTCAAGCGCCTGGTCGATTATTTGTTCCAATTGGCGTGTATCCGCTTCTGAAACCGGTTCCGGAAATTGATCGGCATCCGGCGTTGCCAGCTCTCCGGCGACATTGAACAGAATGCGCTGAATATGAAAGAGCTGTTCACGTAGGATATCACTATCACAATATTGTCGTGCCAATCCGATAGAAGCATTGAGTTCGTCCAAAGTGCCGTAGCTTTCTACGCGTATGTCGTGTTTTGAAATGCGGGTACCGTCATAGAGGCTTGTTTGCCCCTTGTCTCCTGTTTTTGTATAAATTTTCAGCATACCTGTCTCCTGAAAAATAAAATCTTTTTTCTAAGTCTTATCTTGATTATTACCCTGTGTCGGGTATGGGAAACCTAAAAAATAAATGGGAATATTTTTCACTTAATGTTATAATAACGGTAGACGGCAATTTATAAACGGATGTTTTATAAAGCAAATAACACTTTTTACCGGAGGTCTTCATGATTCAAAGTAAAGAAACCATCACTGCGTATTTTGAAGAAAATTTCGACTTGGATCGAATCAGAACCCTGCCGATTACCGACAAGTTCAAATTGATCAATTATATTAAATTGGTCGGGTTTGCCAGCGTTATTTCAAGGGAAAAGGATTTGGAGAGTGTCAAAGAAAGCGCCTATTATGAAATGGATTCAACTTTTTATTTGCTTTTATCTTTAATTTCTTCCGGCGTTTCTGCGGATGTTATTTCCCAAATCATTGAAGCGTATTGCGCAAACTTTGAAGACAGCGACATCTTTTATGCAAAACTTGTCATCTTAGGTGTAGGGGCGTTGATGATCCAACAAGGTATTGATCGGGATTCGATCATCGGCTATCTGATTTTGCTCCTTGGAGAAAGTTTCTTGAGACAAAATTACGAACGCATCCATGCGGAACGTGATGAACTCGAGATTACGGACGAGAACCAAATCAAGATTTCTTTTAAAAATTTTGATTACACTTATCGCAAAATGAAATACGATATGCTGGCATTGCTCAAAATCAAACGTGAACAAGGTCATGAAAAAGTCAGAGATCTTATTTTTAACCACTATGGCGATAAAAACTTAAAGCTCTATTTTCGATTGATCGACCTTAAAGAAAAATCGATCTCCAATGAGATTTTTTCAAAATTGATGGCTGATTCTCCGAATATGGATCGCTTCTTAGTCATGAGCTGTCGATGTATCGTAGAAGAGTGGAGTATTCTTGAGATGCATTACTTGCTGAATGCGATTATCGGAAAATACACCCGATTCAATAAACCGTATTCCGAAGTCATGGCAGAAATTGAAGTGCATGAAAAAGAAATTTTGAGCATGTAATAAGACGTGCCTACCCGGTGCGACTGAGAGTACCTAAAATGGAAAAGGCGCCTTTGGCGCCTTTCTTTTGTTAACGTCCCATTGTCTACCGAACGGCGGTTTTTAACCGTCTTCGGATTGGGAGAGCGAGACTTACGGCCAGGAGAGCTTTGACCAAATCCAAAGGAATGTAGGGAAGTGTGGCGATGCCGGCTGCGGCCGGAATTGAGATCCCGAGGTAGTGTGCCAACCAGAGCGTTCCGGGAAGGTATACACAGAAAAGTGATGCGGCAACTGCGGTTGCATAAAGGATTGCCCGGGAGGCATCTGGTTTTTCTCCGAGTGATATCAGCGTGCCGAGGACGAATGCCGCCGCAATAAAACCGATCAAATAGCCGCCTGTTGGGCCGAATACGACCCCGAGTCCGCCGGTTCCGCCGGAAAATACCGGGAGGCCGATTGCGCCGAGAAACCAATAGACGATCTGCGAGAGCGCCCCTTTTTTGGCTCCGAGAACGGCTCCGGATAGTAACACCGCAAAGACCTGCAATGTGATAGGAACCGGGGAAAAGGGAAGCGGAATCGGGGGAATCCAGGACAGAACGATTGTAACGGCGGTGAAGAGTCCGACTTGTGTGATGGTTTGACTGCGCATATAACCTCCTGAGAATGACCGCAACTCAGATGCAGTCAAAACGTGATTTTGTATCAGTATAAAGCGCTAAAAATTAATTGTCAACTAAAATTAAAAAATAAGTTGACAATTAATAAAATCTTAATTTGTTGAGGAGGGTTGTTTGGACAAACAAGAATTGATTCGGCTAATAGAAGCTTATACGCCATATGATATGCAAAATGAAGCGCATAAGGATCAAATGTTGGCCTATCTGAAACAGACAGAACAATTTCTCGGTAAAGTGAATCCTGCCGGGCACATTACGGCATCCTCTTGGATTGTTTCTAAAGAAGGGACATATGTGCTTTTAACCCACCACGCAAAGCTGGGGAGATGGCTTCAGCTGGGCGGACATACCGAGATCGATGAAGATATTTGGGAAAGTGCCTTGCGCGAGGCGAGAGAGGAATCCGGATTTAAACGATTTCGACTGTTGGATCGCGCCATCTTTGACCTGGATGTGCATGAAATCCCGGGAAGGGGCGATGTGGGTGCGCATTATCATTATGACTTGCGTTTTCTTCTGAGAGCGGAAGGGGAAGAAGCCATTATGGTTTCCGAAGAATCAAACGATGTCCGGTGGGTATTGCTTGATGATGTGGAAAAAATGACACAGGAATGGTCTGTGATTCGCATGGTTGAAAAAACGCGTAAACACAGGTAAGCGGTTTAAAAAAATACAAATCCTCGTGTATAAAAATGCCCGACTGGATAAGGGTTGTGGTATAATAGTTTCTAAACATATCTATGGAAAAGCCTCTTCCTTCAAGTTATAATAAAAGCAAAGGGAGACTTTTTCTAAGAAAACCGTGAAAGGGGCTTTTGAAAGATGAGTAAAAATGTTTCAATTGACTGGAGTAAGCTGGGTTTTGATTACATGAAGACCGATCTTCGCTACGTATCTATCTGGAAAGACGGCAAATGGGATGACGGAAAACTGGTTGAAGATAATAAAGTGACAATCAGTGAAGCATCTCCGGCATTGCACTATGGTCAACAGTGCTTTGAAGGCTTAAAGGCTTATCGCACAAAAAACGGCGATATTCAACTGTTCCGACCCGATCAAAATGCTCAGCGACTGAATCGCAGCTGTAGACGTATTTTGATGCCGGAAATCCCGGTTGAAAAGTTTATTGATGCCTGTATGCAGGTGGTCAAAGCAAATGCCGATTATGTCCCGCCTTATGGCACCGGTGCAACGCTCTATTTGAGACCGTTCGTGATCGGAATCGGAGACAATATCGGCGTAAAACCGGCACCTGAATATTTATTCAGTGTTTTCTGCTTGCCTGTAGGCCCTTATTTTAAAGGTGGCATGGCTCCGGTTAACTTTACAATTGCGGATATGGACCGTGCAGCACCGCAGGGAACAGGTGCGGCTAAAGTCGGCGGAAACTATGCAGGCAGTTTATTGCCGCATGAAAATGCAGCGAAAAAAGGTTTTGCGGATTGTATTTACCTTGATCCGGCAACGCATACAAAAATCGAAGAAGTCGGTGCGGCCAATTTCTTCGGAATCACGAAAGGCGGTGCTTTTGTAACGCCTAAATCCGATTCTATTTTGCCGAGTATCACAAAATATTCACTGATGTATTTGGCTGAACATTACTTAAAACTCAAAGTGGAAGAACGCGATTGTCCGATTGATGCTCTGGATCAATTCTCGGAAGCGGGTGCTTGTGGGACGGCGGCAGTTATTACGCCGATCGGTGGCATTGATGTCGGCGGGAAATTACACGTCTTCTACAGTGAGACAGAAGTCGGCCCTGTCACTAAAAAACTGTATGACACGTTGGTGGGCATTCAGTTTGGCGATGTTGAAGCGCCGGAAGGTTGGATTTATACAGTTAAGTAAAACATGCCGCTTTGGCGTGTAAAAATAAAAAGAGACCCCTTAGAGGGTCTCTTTTTTTATCATTCAAAGTGTATTCGACAGTTGGCCGCGCAGAGTCAACATTTCCTCGGGATAGTTGGTGATGATGCTGTAGAGACCTGCTTCTATGAGGCGTTTTGCAACCTCAGGGCTATCAACGGTGTATGTGTTGATCGGCATATGCTGTGCCGCTGCACCTCGAATGTCTTCCGGCCAAAGGCTCATCCAATTTGGGTGATAGTAGTCGGCGCGAAGACGTTTTACATAGAGCCATGGATCGACCATGGAAGAATCGGTTAAAACGCCGAGTGCCGCATCCGGTGCCAATTCGCGCAGTTTGACCAGTGCATGGTGGTCAAAAGAAGAATAGATGAGTTGTTCTTTTGGAAGGTATGCCTCACATAACTCGAGAACGCGACTTTCTATGCCTGGGTAGAAATGACTTCCCGCCTTGAGTTCAACGTTGAGTAGCGTTTTTTTCTCATATTGTCGATCAAAAGTCGAGAGGTATTCAAGGACTTCCTGTAGGGTTGGGATCGGTTCCGATTGATCTTGAAAATGTACGGAAAATTTTTTGAGTTCTGCCAGCCCGTAGTCTTTAATCATGCCGGGTTGTCCCGTCATGCGTTGCAGTTCAAAGTCGTGGAAGACCATTAAATGTCCGTCGGCAGAAAAGTGAACATCCAGTTCCAGCCCGTCGGCGCCCGCTTCCAATGCTTTTTGAAATGAGAGCAGTGTGTTTTCGGCATAATGGCCTTTGGCGCCACGGTGACCGATAATTTTTGTCATAGGAGCCTCCTTTATTTCTCAAGACAGAGTGTAGATCATGGACCATCAGACACTTGCAATTCCGGAAGAATCAAAAGTGGTCATGTAGGCTGAAATTGCGCAGGCGGCGTCAATCAACGGAAAAGCAAGTAAGGCGCCGCTTCCTTCACCCAATCGCATATCCATGCGAAGGTATGGGAGGATGTCCAATGTTTTTGTGGCCAAAGCGGCACCGGTTTCATGAGAGGCATGAGAGGCAATCAGATAGTCTCTAACGTGTGGATGCATTTCGGAAGCCAGTAGGGCGGAAATGGTGGAAATATAACCATCTACCACTACGGGAACATTCCGCGCGGCGGCACCGAGGATGACACCGGTCATGCCTGCGATTTCATAACCGCCCAGTGCGGCAAGGCGTTCAATGGGAGACTTACCTGACTGAGCATTGACCTCCAAAGCGCGCTCAATAACTGCAATTTTGTGCGGCAGTTTTTCTTTTGGAAAATTTGCACCTACGCCGGTAACTTCTTCAGGAGAAGCGCCGGTCATTGCACATAGTAAAGCGGTGGATGGCGTGGTATTGCCTATGCCCATTTCACCGATTGCCAAAACTTGTGCGCCGGCATCGATAGCATTCTCAGCAGAAGCAATCCCGACTTCAATGGCCAGAACCGCCTGCTCTTTTGTCATGGCAGGCCCCTTTGCAATGTTGTCGGTGCCATTGGCGATGCGGCGATCTACCAAGTGAGGTGACCGATTCGGTGAGTCTATGCCAACGTCGACTGCAATGACGGTTGCACCGAATTGTCGGGCGATTGCACCGGCTCCGGAAGTGCCGAGAGCGATGTTTTCAGATTGAATATACGTAACGATTTGAGGTGCGGAAGCGATGCCTTCTTCACATACACCGTGATCACCACACATGACAATTAATGCTTTTTGAGGAAGAGACAGTGCGGTGTCAGTCAGTCCCGTGATTCCGGAAAGGCGGATGGATAGGGTTTCCAACTCACCTAAAGAACCGATTGGTTTAACCAAACTGTCCATGTAGGCCGATTGTTTTTGCATAGCCTCTTGATTGAGAGGCTGGATTTTTTTTAGTGTGTCTGAAAGCATGAAATTCTCCTTATTAAAATGGCGTAAATTCTATTTTGAATGATCCCTCACTTATTTTAGTGAAAAAAATTTTTTCAGTCAAGCTATCCCGATGGAATTCATGATATAATAAGGGCTATAAATCAATGTGTAAGGAGGAAAGGAATGATTGCAAAAGAAGTGCAAAACGGACTGCAGAATTCATCATGGATTCGAAAAATGTTCGTTGAAGGCAATGCGCTCAAAGCCATTTATGGTGAAGAAAATGTTTATGATTACAGTATAGGCAATCCTTATTTTGAACCGCCTCAATCGGTCATTGACAATTTGAAAAAACTTGTAAACAGCGGCATCGCAGGGACGCATCGATATATGGATAATGCCGGGTTTAAATCAACTCGGGAAAAAGTGGCGGCATCCGTCAATAAAGGGACAGAAGTACCGCTGTCGTATGAAAACATCATGATGACCGTCGGTGCGGCAGGCGGATTGAATGTTCTTCTCCGAACGATTTTGGATCCCGGTCAGGAAGTCATTATTTTGGCACCGTACTTCGCCGAATATTTCTTCTACATCCGCAATAATAACGGTGTTCCGGTGACTGTTAAGTGTACCGAAGGCACTTTTGAACCGGATCTGAAAGTACTTGAAGCACATATTACGGAAAAAACGCGTGCCATTCTTTTGAATTCTCCGAATAACCCGACGGGGGTTATTTATTCGGAAGCACTTCTCAAAGATATGGCGGCTATGCTTGAATCTTGCGAAAAGCGTTTCGGAACCGAAATCTGCGTGATTGCGGATGAACCTTATAAAGCATTGCTTTATGATGGTGCCGTTGTGCCGAATGTACTCAATATCTTTAAGAATGCCGTGATCGTCAATTCTTATTCGAAGTCTCTTGGACTTGCGGGGGAACGTATCGGCTATATTGCGGTCAACAGCAGGATGGATGAGCCAAAACTCCTCATGGATGGACTGGCTTTCTGCAACCGGACGCTCGGCTTTGTCAATGCGCCTGCGCTGTGGCAAAAGGCTGTGGAAGATTCTGTCGATGCAACTGTTGAAATATCTGAGTATGCAAAGCGCAGAGACCTCCTGTACAATCATCTCGTTTCTCTCGGATTTGAAGTCAATAAGCCCCAAGGTGCGTTCTATCTCTTCCCGAAAGCGCTTATTGAAGATGATATCGCATTTGTTGAAGCGGCAAAGAAACACAATCTGTTGTTTGTTCCCGGAACAGGATTCGGATATCCCGGTTATGTGCGATTATCCTACTGTGTAGACATTAAAATGATCGAAAGATCGTTGCCTGCTTTTACAAAACTTGCTGAAGAATTTAAAAAATAGGGTATAAGAAAAGGAGAATCTGAAAAGAGTCTCCTTTTTTATGGATAAAAATCTAATAATTTTTTAATAAAGGACTGACGTCTTTTTAATTTTCATTTGCTAAACTGATTCATATAGAGAAAGCAGGTGAAACCATGTCTAAAAAAATTCTCATATTGACAGCCTCTTTCGGAATGGGACATTATTCTGTTTCGAGAGCCATAAAAGAAAAAATTTCGAGCACTTATGATACGGATCGCATTGAGATCGTCGACGTCTTGGAAATTTTGGACCCGGTTTTTAAGAAAAACTCTCAGAAGCTTTACAATAAATTGACGCGAGATTTTGAAGAATTGTACAACGTTCTTTATTACTACAAACGTATGGTGAAGAACAACTGGATTGACGAAGTGGTCTACATGCGTTATTTCAAAGGGTTCAAGCAATTTATCGAGGCCTCTGAACCGGATGTTGTGATCAGTACATTCCCGATGACGTCTGGACTTTCCGCCATGTACAAAAGGCGTTTTGTAGCGGATTGGCCATTGATTACAGTCATCACAGATGTTATTGACAGTTGGGAATGGGTTCATCGCGGAACCGATTTATACTTTGTCCCCAGTACGGAAGTCAGAGAAAATTTGATTGAAAAAGGGGTCAAACGAGAGCAAATCGAAGTGACCGGGATTCCGGTAAAAGATGCATTTACATCATCGGATCGCTATCAGGGACACCAAAAGAAGCATGTCTTGATTTTTTCGAGCGCGATGGGAAAAATCGATTTGGATGATGATTTTCTCAAAGAGTTGGCGGCCATGACCACCATTCAATTTACACTGGTAACGGGCTCGGACACGGCACTTTGGGAGCGATTGAAAGGGAAATCTTATAAAAATGTGACGGTTCTCGGGTTTGTGGAGGATGTGGCCTCATTAATGGAAAAATCGGATCTCGTCTATACAAAACCGGGTGGTGTGACTTTGTTTGAAGCCATCAATAAAGAAGTGCCGCTTATGCTTCAAGAGACGCGGGTAGGACAGGAAAAGGCCAATATAGACTTTGTAAAAAACCGTGAGCTCGGAGTGGTCGTTCCTCAAGATGCGTCCATAGCAGATGTCATTAAGCGCGTCATTACGGACGATGTCAAACTGTATGAAATGAAATCAAATATGTATGAATTCAAGAAAGAGCTTCAGAGTGATGCCATTCTGAAGGCGGTGGAATAATGGGATGGATTAAAAAGCATCGAAACGGACTGGTGATCACCGGATCACTTGCCGTTTTGGCCTATATTTTGGGATTCCGCTTGGATTTCAATTTGCTTTTACCAATGCTGATGACTCTTAAAATGCGGTATTTTTTCTTGGCATTTGGTTTGATGTTCGGTTTTTGGATGTTGGAATCATGGATGATCGGAATATTGGTAGCTACTGTTGAAAATCATAAAGATGCGGCTTTTTTCAAGAAACTGCCTTGGCTTGCCGTTAAGACAACTTTAGTCGGCCAATACTACAGTAATATTACGCCGTTTGCCAGCGGGGGACAACCGATGCAGCTATTACTGCTGCGCAAAGGAAACGTTTCGCTGACCAATGGAACCGCAGTTCTCGTCGCAAAATTTTTAGTCTATCAGGTGACGGTGACGCTTTATGCATTAATACTGAGCCTGACTCACTATAACTGGATTACGGAAATGGCGCCGGCGGTTCGCCTTCTGCTCGGTATTGGATTTGGAATCAATCTTGTCGGGTTGATGGTCGTCATCATTTTGGCGTTTTGGCCGCGCGGCTTCCAGCATATTATAGACGGTATTTTAAATCTTTTGACTAAATTGTCGTGGATGCGTTCCAAAGAGCGTTTTTCAGCAAAAACTCAAAAATTTTTATCCGATTACAGTCAGGGACTCGATAAACTCAGACAGTCGCCGAAACAAACGTTGCTTTTGTGGCTCTTGTCTGTTATACAGGTAACTCTATTCTTTGGAATCACCGTGATGATCTACAAGGCTTTGGGACTGGAAGGTGAGAGCTTGCTCAAAGTGATTACGTTGCAGGCCGTCGTCTATATGTGTGTCTCGTTTATCCCGATTCCGGGAACGGTGGGTGCGTCTGAAATCGGTTTCACCTCCGTTTTGAGTACGGTGTTTACACAGCATTTGGTCGGTGTGGCGATGGTCCTTTGGCGATTGGTGAGTTATTATTTCAGCCTCTTGTTCTGTGGACTGTTTACCGTAGCGGTGACTTTCTTTGAAGCGGCACCTGCCGAGAGTGAAGGTTAAACTTTAAGAAAAGTGAATTTATTAAAAAAGCGCAAATCCGAGATCGGATTCGCGCTTTTTTTAATGGTTATTTTTTTCTTCTGTCGGTGTAAGCGTGGTGGGGAGATGGAGTGAGACGCAGGTTCCTTCTCCCTCTGTACTGGTGATTTGAAGATGTCCACCATGTGTTTTTATTAAGCCGTCTACAATGGAAAGTCCCAATCCTGAACCGCCGGAAGCACGGTTTCTGTCGGCATCGACGCGATAAAATCGATCGGTGAGTTTGTTGAGGTGCGCTTTCGGAATGCCACAGCCGGCATCGATGACGGACAAAATATATGTGCGCGGTGACGAGGCGGTTTCAATGCGAATCAAGGAGCCCTGAGGTGAGTATTTGACGGCATTTTCGATCAGTGCACGTACCATTTGCATCAAGACTTCTGTGTCTGCGACGACAAATCCCTTGTACTTGCAATGAGATTCAAAGGTATAGTTGGGATAGAGCAATGCACTTTCCGCGACGAGTTTGTTGATAAAATCGACGATGCCGATGCGCTCCGGGTGAATTTCAAACCGCTTGTTTTCGACGCGCGCCAGCAACAACAATTTTTCCATGAGCCGTTTCATGTTTTGTGCTTCATCACCGATGGCTTGAATGGATTCCTCAAGGAGAGAACGGTCATCGTATCCGGCACTTTTCAGAATGTCAATATAGCCGAGAATGACAGTCAGCGGGATGCGGAGCTCATGAGAGGCATCCGAAACAAATTGTTTTTGGCTTTCAAAACTGAGTTCCAGATTTTGAAGCATGAGGTTCAAGCTTTTAATCAGCGTGTCGACTTCGTCATTGCTGTCTGAAGAAGGAATGCGATAATTGAGTGTTTCCTTATCAATATTCTGTGCGATATAAGAAAGTTCCACCAGAGGTTTTAGCGCCCTCCTCGTAAAATATTTTCCGAAGACGGAGATCAGAATAATTCCGATGAGCGCGGAAATAAGCAAGGCGGAATTCAAGCTGATAATAAAGTCATCGTCCAGTTCCGAATAGAGGAATAGCGTCAGAAAAGTGTTGTCGTCATATCGCATGGCGGTATAAACCAAGTTCCGTCCGAGGACTTTAACTTGATTGGTCACGGGATCATTACCTGACGCCGGCAGGCTGACCCGGAGATTCAGAAAATTAACATCATCGCCGAGTTCAGGCACGGAGACACTGACATCCAACATTTCAGGAGAAGCGGGCACCTGTGAAGGCAGATAAGTCACATGCGTCTGAACATTATCGGGTGAAATGTAGAAGGCTTCATAAAACAAGTTGTCATAATACGCTTTGTTGGTTAAATAAGCGGCGTTGTTTTCGGTATCCGAAATGAGCAAAATAAATTTATAATCCTGAAACAGGTGAGCATTGCCGAGACCATCGGAGAGAAACGTGATTCGGTCGGCACCCGAAAGCGATTGAATGCTGTCACTTTGTTCGGTGAGATAGTCTTCCACTTGAGTCAATTTACTATCCAGGTCATCTCTGTTTTTGTAAAAAAGAAATTGACGCGTCAGTAAGGTGACAAAGTAGATGATGAGCAAAACGAGTAGCGAAAAAAGCACCACATTTGAAATGGTGATGCGGGTAGTCAGTTTGATTTTGCTCAATTTCTTTCGCCATTTCTTAACGGACAACGTAACCACGACCTCTCACGGTTTGAATCATTTTGCGGTCGAACTCGCGATCGACTTTATCCCGCAGGTATTTTATATATACGTCAACGATATTCGGACTGCCGTAGTAATCATAACCCCAGACGCGATTCAAGATCTGTTCTCGCGAGAGCACGATGTCTTTGTTGATGACGAGATGTTTCAGCAAATCAAATTCCGTTTTAGACAAGTCGATGGACTGTCCGCAGCGGGTGACCTCGAAATTTTTGGTGTTCATTTGAAGGTCTTCAAAAACGAGCAGTTCGTCTTCTTCAACCGCTGAATCGGAATGTTTTCTCAAATTGGCGCGAATGCGGGCCAAGAGTTCATCAAAGACAAACGGTTTTGTGACGTAATCGTCTGCTCCCGAATCCAGTCCTGTGATGATGTCTTGTATATCGTCTTTTGCAGTCAGCATAATCACTTTAATGTCCGGATGCTCGGCCTTAATGGACTTGCAGGCAGTGAGCCCATCCATTTTCGGCATCATGACATCCATGAGGACGAGGTCAAACGGTTGAGTATTTATTTTTTCAATGGCTTCCAAACCGTTGTGGGCGAGGGCTGTTTCATATCCGGCATATTTGAGTTGCAATTCGATGATCCTGAGAATTTTGGTTTCGTCTTCCGCAATTAAAATTTTAGGCATGAGATTCTCCTGTGCATACAATGGACTTTTTCTCATCATAACAAAAAAACCCTTCGGCATCAACAGCCGGAGGGTTTAGATTTTCAACCTCTAAGAAGCAAATTCACGCTTCGTGAGCATGAAGCAAAGTTGTGCGATTTTTTCCAGAGAATACTGTGAAGAGACCGTGTGCATTTTTTCTGCAATCGCATGGAGTGCTTCAGGGTGATCAATGTAATGCGTAATGGTTTTGTCCAGCGTCTTAATGTTTTCCACTTGAATGCCGAGCCCTTCTTCCGCCAAGATTTGAGCATTTTCTTCCTCTTGACCGTGAATAAAGAACGGCATAATCAACGGCAGATTTTTATGAATGGCTTCTGTGAGTGTCAAACCGCCGGGTTTACTGATGAGAAGATCTGCGTGATCCATCAATTCGTGGACATTGTCTATGAAACCATAAGTATACAGATGAATGTGTTCCGGGACATTCGCGAAGTGGGATTGAATTCTTTCGCGAACATGGGCATTGTTGCCGCATACAACGTGGATATCAATCGGCTTTTCAACGCGCATGAGAGCCGCCAGAGTGCTGTATAATTTTCGACTTCCCATACTGCCGCCCATGACGAGTAACGTAAAATTCTTTTTCTCGTAAGCGGGAAGGGGAACCGAATTATAAAATTCAGATTTCACCGGGATGCCGTAAATATAGATTTTCTCCGGAGAAATTCCGAATTGAATCAATTGTTTTTTCGTCGACTCCAATCCTGTTATGTAGGCATCAATGTCCGGATGGAGATAGAATCGGTGGACACCGAGATCGGTGATGACAGAGAGGCAAGCCGCTGTCGTGTAACCTTCACGCTTCAATTCGGCAATCAGATGCACAAAAATCGGATGCGTTGAAACGAGAATGGACGGTTCATAAACAGAAAGGTAATGCATAAGCTGCCTTTTGAGTAACACCTTAAAAAAACGTCTGAGGTGCTTGTTGGGTGTGCGTTGACCTGAAAATTTATAAATGCCGCCGTATAAATACGGAACGCGATTCGCCACAACACTGTAACCATCTTCTATGAGCAGTTCCAGAAATTTGCCGTTTTCTTTGAAGACGTCAATGACGTGCATGTCAAACCCTTCTTGTGCCATTTGCTGTTTTAATGAGAGTGCTGCCTGATTGTGCCCTCCGCCGGTTGCAGCTGTAAAAATTAATCCGGTTTGCTTCATGGTC